>DOBW01000076.1 GCA_003504035.1 Rhodospirillaceae bacterium
TAAGCCTTTTTTAGGGAGGACTATCTATTGCTTTTATTGCGCGAGCTTCCTGAACCATGCGTAGTTCTTATTGATGGTGTAGGTCGTTTAGCACGAAGCTGGGAGGCGCATACTCAATTAGAAGCAAAAATTGAAAAGGCAGGAGCCACTATCATTCTCGCTAATGGAGTTAAGTAATTAGCAGCATGAATCAAACAGCCGTTATATATTGCCGCGTTTCTAGTCTTAAACAAGTTAGAGAAGGGCATGGGTTAGGATCGCAAGAAACGAGATGTCGTGAATATGCAAAGATCAAGAAATATGAAATTGTAAAAACTTTTCATGATGAAGGTGTTTCAGGTGGCCTAATTGATCGTCTAGGAATGCAATCCATGCTGAGCTTTCTCAAGACACAAAAACAGGAATCCAGTGTTGTTATTATTGATGATATAAGTCGCCTTGCTCGCGGTCTTGAAGCACATTTAGAGCTACGTTCTGCGATTGCACACGCTGGAGGAAAACTTGAATCGCCCTCCGTTGAGTTTGGTGAAGATTCAGACAGTATCCTTGTTGAAAATCTTCTGGCCAGTGTTTCGCAGCATCAGCGACAGAAGAATGCAGAGCAAGTTAAAAATAGAATGCGTGCTCGCGCCATGAACGGCTATTGGGTTTTAACACCGTTCATCGGCTATCACTATCAAGCGGTTGAAGGCCATGGCAAAATGCTAGTAAGGAATGAACCGTTAGCCTTTATCGTAAAGGAAACTCTCGAAAGCTTTGCTTGTGGGCGTTTAGGAAGCAAAGGTGAAGTTCAACGATTCTTAGAAAGTCATCCTATTGTTCCAAGAAATAGAAATGGAGAGTTTCACCTCCAAAATGTTGAGAACCTTCTCCGGCGAGTTGGATATGCTGGATATATTCACATGCCCAAATGGGATATTCATTATAAGAAAGCACAGCACGAGCCTTTAATCAGTTTTGAAACATGGCAAAAGATTCAAGATCGCCTCGATAGCAATCTTAAAACGCGAAGAAGTGGACTTGGAAAAATATTTCCTCTGCGGGGTTTCGTTCTTTGCGATCACTGTGGGCGACCAATGACCGCATCTATCCCCAAAGGTAGAGGCGGACATTATCCTTATTATTTTTGCACGACAAAAGGCTGCCCTTTACGCTGCAAATCTATCCCTAAAAAACGCTTAGAAGAAGATTTTGAGCACCTTTTGCGTCACCTGAAACCAACAAAACAACTTTTTGTTCTGTTTAAAGCTGTTCTTCGGAAAATCTGGGAGACGGATGGCCTATCAGAAAAAGAAGCTGCCCAAGTACATAAAAAACAGCTCCAAGAGTTAGAAAAGAAAGAATCTCAAATGCTGGATAGGTTGCTTGGAACGGACAACTCCAGCTTGGTGCGAGCCTATGAAAAAAAGATTGAAGAACTTGATGCTCAAAAGATCATTTTAAGGGAGAAAATAGAACAAGGAACCCGTCCAAGGGAAAGTTTCCACGAAACTTTTAGAACCGCCCTCATTTTCCTTGAAAATCCGCAGAAACTCTGGGTTTCTGGCGATCTAATAGCCCAAAGAACAGTGCTAAAACTCGCTTTTGAGGACAAACTCAAATACCGCAAAAATGAGGGTTTTAGAACCCCGCTAACCTCTTGTCCCTTCAGGTTTTTTCGGCTCTTGAGTACCGATAACTCAATTATGGTGCCGTTGAAGAGATTTGAACTCCCGACCTTGGCTTTACGAAAGCCCTGCTCTACCACTGAGCTACAACGGCGTATTAAAAGAAACGTAAGAGAAGGGAAGCATTTAATGGCTTAAGAGCCTTGGGTCAACACTTGCCTCAGTGACCTTAAGAAAAGAGTAAGCATAAAAATACCCATAAAAGGTAAAAAGCTACCCTTTTTTACAAGCTAACACTTCCTTAACCTATTGAAAACACTAAATACTTTCACTCTCATCGTGTATAATGCCTTTCATATTAGAGTGTTTTATAGGGACGGTTATTATGGATATTCAAAAAAAGCTAGTCGATTTTGAAAAACTTTTGGACACAAAAAAGAAAGAGCTTTTGAAAAGGCAAAATGAAGTCAATGTTTTTGTTGACACAACTCATAGAGCCAAAGCGACAAGGATATATCAAAAGGAAATTCGTAAATTGGCCGCAGAGATCAATGATTTTGTCATTTTGCTTATTGAGACAAAAGAAATATCTGGTGAATTAAAAGAAGAGGCTGAAAAGCTTTGTGGTGAGGGGATGAGTCTGAATAATCTTACAAAAGATTTAGGCCAAGCTTTAGCTAATGATTTATCAGAAAGACAACACAATGAAGCCGTAGATGTAGTGAAGGTTGCTGGTGTTATAGCGGGATTGTCTGTTGCGGCTGTTACTATTTCGAAGAATACATTTGATCCTGATGCTTCGCATGCTGTTGCAGAGGCTTCTGTTGGAGCGACTTTAGGTATGGGGGCTGCTTTTGCAAAAAATATAGTCAAGGCATTTAAGGGCGCTGTAAAAGTCGTGTGTGCCTCTCCTAAAAATATCAAAAACAGCTTTACTTTGTATTACATGAAGGAAATTTCAAAAGAAATGGGCTTGGCATTGTTGAGGCCTTTGATGAATGAGCATTCTTTTGTGTTGAGTGCTGCTAATGATGATCAGCCACATCCGGTGAGAGGCAAAATCAAAGATCTTGGAAAAAGAGTATCTTCACCTAGGGTTTAAAATCAGACTTAGGAAGCTCTTGATTTTGGATGCCTTCAAAAGGTTTTCTTGTTGGTTTGCAGTATTTTTTACTAACCCACCTTTTTGTATAGTCTATGCAATAACCAAGGCCAACACCAACCACAAGCGTGCTCGTTAAAACGACTACTTTTCCAGTAGGTGTTCCCATATATGAGACAACTTCTTTAGCCGCTGCTGAAAAATCCATAAAAAACTCCTGATTTTATGGGCGTATTCTGCCCGTTTTCTAAAAGAAGCTCAAGCGCATTGCCCAAAAGTTAATGCTTTCAGGGATTCTAGAGCAGATTCAGGCCTCTTTTTTCTTCCTCTTTCCAAATGGTCTCATTTTCGCTAGTTTCGGCGGTGAGTTCACTCTTTTGAAAAAGGTCCCCCCGCCATGAACGGTTCTGAGTTTCTTTCTTTTATTCATCCTGCTGGTTGGCCGTTTATTGGCATTGCTGCAGTTTTGGCGCTTGCGCTTTCGCTCTTTGGTGGCGTGCCCTTTATTCTTGGCCTTATTATCCTGTCTTGGGTGATCTATTTCTTTCGGGATCCTGCACGTGTTACGCCGACACGTGCTGGTCTTATCGTCAGCCCTGCGGATGGGCGTGTGATTGCGATTACAGATGTTGTGCCTGAAAAGTCTTTGGGGCTGGGCGAAGAAGCGCGTACGCGCGTCAGTATTTTCCTCAATGTTTTTGATGTGCATATTAATCGTGTGCCAATCGATAGTACGGTGGCACTTATTGATTACCGGAGCGGCAAGTTTTTTAATGCGTCTTTGGACAAGGCGAGCGTTGATAATGAGCGCAATGCACTGGCGCTAACGATGGAAGGCGAGCATCCTTACGCAGGTCAGCGTATTGGCGTTGTTCAGATTGCCGGACTTATTGCGCGCCGTATTTTATGTTTTGTGGTTCCAGACCAGAAGCTCAAGGTTGGCCAACGTTTTGGTTTGATCCGCTTCGGAAGCCGCACAGATGTTTATTTGCCCAAAGGTTTGGAGCCTTTGGTTTGTGTTGGCCAGCGTGTGCTAGGCGGTGAGACAATTTTGGCTGATTGTCTGAGCGATGAAAAAACGCGCTTTGGGGAGATTAGATAATGAACAGTCCAATAGGCGAAAAAAAAGCAGGACGTAAGCGCCGTGAGTTTCCTTTGCCGCGTTTGTTGCCCAATCTTTTAACGATCATGTCGCTTTTTGGTGGCTTGACGGCGGTGCGTTTTGCCTTGAGTGAACGGTGGGAGGCTGCTGCCTTGGCCATTGTCATTGCCAGCATCTTGGATGTTTTGGATGGGCGCGTTGCACGGCTTTTAAACTCGGCTAGCAAGTTTGGCGCCGAGCTGGATTCTTTGTCTGATTTGACGAGCTTTGGTGTGGCTCCCGGTTTTGTTCTTTATCTTTGGCTTTTAAATCAAGACACCACAGGCTTTGGCTGGGTAGGGGTTCTTGTTTTTGCGGCTTGTTCGGCTTTGCGTCTGGCGCGGTTTAACACGATGCTCGAAGATTTTGATGCGCCCAAATGGACCAAAGGCTTTTTCACAGGTGTTCCGGCTCCGGCTGGGGCAGGTCTTGTCCTTATGCCGCTCTTTTTCTATCTTGCGTTTGGCGAAGCATTTTTAGTGCCGCCCATTTTATTAGCTTTTTGGATGATTGTTGCAGGGGGGCTTATGGTGTCGCGCTTGCCAACTCTGGCGATGAAGGGGCGCCGTATTGCGCCCGTTTTTGTTGCGCCGGTTATGGCGGGCGTTTGTCTTTTGGCAGCAGGGTTGTTCACGAAATTGTGGGCGACTTTGTCTGTGATAAGCGCGGTGTATTTAGTGCTCTTGCCGATTGGGTGGTTGATCTATCGCCGTCGTGCAAAAATTGAGTCTTTAAAAGGTACGGCCTCATGAAGTCTGTTGATGTTGCTCTTCCCAAAGGTGGAAAAATAACGCTTGGTAATGATCGTCGTCTGACAATCATTGCGGGACCGTGTCAAATGGAATCACGTGCCCAAGCGCTGGAGATGAGCGCGGCCATTGCCGAGGTAGGACAACAGTATGATGTCCAAATGATTTTCAAAACCTCGTTCGATAAGGCCAATAGAAGCTCAATTAAAACACAGCGCGGCATAGGTTTGGATCAAGCTTTGCCCATTTTTGCCGAGTTACGTGAGTCTTCAGGTCTGCCGGTCTTGACCGATATTCATGATGCCGCACAATGCGCGCGCGTGGCCGAAGTCGTTGATGTTCTTCAGATTCCTGCCTTTCTGTGCCGCCAAACGGATTTGTTGTTAGCCGCAGGAGAGACAGGACGAGCCATTAATGTTAAAAAGGGACAGTTTCTTGCGCCATGGGATATGAAGAATGTGGCGGCCAAGATTGCCTCAACAGGGAATGACAGCATTTTTCTGTGTGAGCGTGGGGCAAGTTTCGGGTATAATACATTGGTGTCGGATATGCGGAGTCTGCCGATTATGGCAGAAACAGGTTATCCCGTTATCTTTGACGCTACCCACTCGGTGCAGCAGCCGGGCGGGAAGGGAGAAAGCAGTGGCGGTGAACGCCGTTTTGTTTCTACGTTGGCGCGTGCGGCTGTTGCTGTAGGTGTAGCGGGTGTTTTTATTGAAACGCATCCTGACCCTGATCATGCGCCTTCGGATGGTCCGAATATGGTTGCCTTTAAGGACTTCCCGTCCTTGGTCGAGACGCTTTTAGCCTTTGATGACCTAGCTAAAAAAAGTGTCTTAAATTGAAATTGAAATAAAGAAAAATTTATATTTTTCTTTGATTTTTTGCTCTGCTTTTTATGCGGGGCCGAATGGGTTGTTTTTTTAGGAGTGCGAATGGAGCAGTTGGAAGGGTTAGTCAAAAAATTAAAAGAGCATCAAAGAAAACTTGATGTGCTTATGCAAGAAGTGCCCAAAGTTGATGGGTTTCCTTGCAAATACTATCTCTTTCTGACCCGTCTTGACGGGTTTACGCTGCCTTTTGTTGATCTTTATGACAGATTAATAGAAAAACAGTCGCGCCAAATAGATGTTTTTAATCTTTTCCGCGTGGATATGCGAAGCCATATTTATGTTGATGTGGCTATCAGAGAAGGCGTTGCCTTTCGCCGTCCCTTGCGTCAAATAGTTTCTTCTTTCGACTGGGTTCATCTTGCGCTGCGCGAGTTTATTTTTATTTTTGGAGATCCCAAGGATCACCAATCCCTCTTTGGTGATTGGGTTGTGCGCACAACGCCCGAGAGTTTTATGGAAGCCTCACGAATTATGGTTTCTGATATTATGCGCTCTCTTATTGTTATGGCTATCCAGACAGAGCGTCTTACGGGAGAATTCCCACCGGCACAGGAAGCTCAGGCTTTTGTTATTGATCTTTTGCGCAAGGAAATTTTTAAAGCCTATCGGAAAGACAAAAGAAGTTGGGAAAAAGTCAAAGACCATGTAGCGCGTGTTAATGAGCATATGAATCTTTATACGACAGATTTTAAAGAATTTTCTTGTGCCGTTACAGCTGTAGAACGCCAAGGTCACACGGTTCATTCAACGTCTGTAAGAGATCTTCTGAGCCATTATCAACTGCGCGGCATGACTGAAAGAGATCCTAAAAAGCCTGTAAACTTTTATCAATGCGGTGTTGAGCTTGAGTTTCAAACGCCGCTGCGCATCGGCAACATAGAGCGTTTTGCGCGGCGTCTCAGACAAGAAGCTGGCATGCATGCTTTGTCCACATCGCCTCTGGCGGGAGCTTATGCCAATTCTAATGGCGGCGTTTTGTCAACGGATACGTCTTTGCCAACGTTGGAAGGTTATTTTCCCACAGAATATGCCAGCGCTGTCATGAAGACTAAGGAGGAATCCACGCGTGTGGCGCGTGTTATCCGTTATATTAATCAGCGTGGTTGTCTGATTGATAATTCGGCTGGCATTCATATGCATATTTCGCGTGAGGGTTTGCCGTTGAAAAGTTTGCAAAATCTTGTTCTTCGTTTTGCCCGTTTTGAAAAACTTATCCGCCAGTGCTTCTTTAACGAGAGTCGCTATCATGACATGAATATGTATGGGCCTTCGCTTTTGTCTTTGTATGGAGATGTTAAAACCTCTTTCGGAAGAACGAAAAATTTTCTGTTGATGACTTATTTTGCCCGCCGCTCGACAAATATTGATGAGCTTTTTGACGCCTCGAGCTGTTCTGGGCGCTATGCCTCGCTTTTCTTGAAGACCAAACTCAATACTCTTGAGTTTAGAGGGCATCCGGCGACTTTATCAGTGAACCGTGTGATGAATTATTTTGAGTTTATTCAAGGCTTCGTTGATGGAGCTATAAAAAATGATAAAGAGCTTTTATCTCTTCATCGTTTGCGTAAGGCCGCGCAGCTGAGAAAA
>DOBW01000041.1 GCA_003504035.1 Rhodospirillaceae bacterium
TTTTTAAGCTTCCTTTGATCTTGAAATCCAATCGCATGGGCTATGATGGAAAGGGGCAAGTTCTTATTACGGAAGGGATGAGCGCACAAGAAGCGTGGTCTCAGATGGGATCAGAAGAGGGGGTTGTTGAGGCCTTTGTTGACTTCGCGTGTGAAATCTCTGTCATTGTGGCGCGGCGTGAAGATGGCGAGATGGCCGCTTTTCCACCTGTTCAAAATGTTCACCAAAACCATATTTTATCAAAGACCATAGCACCGGCACCGATTGATGCTGATGTTGCACGCGAAGCCGAAGAGCTTGCGCGCATATTAGCAGAAAAGTTGGATGTTGTCGGTTTGCTAGCTGTTGAGATGTTCGTTTTGAAAAAGGCAAATGAACAAGGCCAACGTGTTTTGGTTAATGAGATTGCGCCGCGTCCGCATAATTCGGGCCACTGGACGATGGATGCGTGTGCATGTAGCCAGTATGAACAACTTGTTCGTGCGATTTGCGGATTGCCCTTGGGTGATCCCACGCCGCATTCACGGGCCGAGATGCATAATCTCTTGGGGCAGGATGTCGCCCGCGCCACTGAATTGATGGCCCAGCCTTCAGCTTGTGTGCATCTTTATGGTAAACAAGAAGTGCGTGAGGGCCGTAAAATGGGACATGTTACTTTTCTTAAAGAAGAGTGGTAAAATTATTCCATAAGCCACTGAAGATCTTCAGAAGATAGCGAGGCAGCAGCTGCCGGCTTATCGCCGAAGAGGGCCGAAGCGAATCCAGCTTTTTTGCTTTGTAATTCGAGGATTCGTTCTTCCACTGTGCTTTGAGCAATCAGTTTATAGACAAAGACAGGCTTGTCTTGGCCAATGCGATGGGCGCGGTCTGTGGCTTGATTTTCAACGGAAGGATTCCACCAAGGATCATAATGAATAACCGTATCGGCGGCGGTGAGGTTCAGACCTGTTCCGCCTGCTTTAAGACTAATCAAGAAAAGAGGAACTTCTTCTTTCTGGAATCTTGTAATAGGTGTTTTGCGATCTTTTGTGGATCCACGAAGCTCAACAAAAGGAATATCTAGCTTTGCTAGCTCTGGCTTAATTAAATCAAGCATACTGGTGAATTGGGAGAAAAGAAGGATGCGCCGCCCGTCTTCAATGAGGGTGGGAAGCATTTCCATCAATTCTTCAAGCTTGGCCGAGTTTTTCACTTTGCGCGCTGCTGCAAGTTTAACAAGGCGCGGGTCACAGCAGGTTTGGCGTAATTTGAGAAGAGCATCCAAAATAACAATTTGGCTGCGGCCTACGCCTTTAGCTTCAATTTCTTCACGGACTCGCTCATTCATGACGTGACGGACAACTTCATACAAGTCGCGCTGGTCATCGGCGAGTGTAACTTGGCGAATAATTTCTGTTTTTGGTGGAAGTTCTTTCGCCACTTCGCTTTTAAGACGTCGCAGGATAAAGGGACGAAGACGCCTTGCAAGAAGATCTTTGCGGTCTTCATCACCACCCTTCTCAATAGGCGTGCGATAAACGCGTCCAAATTTCTTATGATCACCTAAAAGACCCGGCATTAAAAAGGTGAAGAGTGACCATGCTTCGCCCAGATGATTTTCAACGGGCGTACCAGTTAGGCAAAGGCGCTGCTTTCCTTCAAGACTGCAAGCTGCCTGAGTCATTTTGGCAGAAGGATTTTTAATAGCTTGTGCTTCATCAAGAATAATAATCGACCAGTTATGTTCTTTTAGTTTAGCATTATCACGCGGCAAAAGCGGAAAGGTTGTGAAGACAAGATCTGCTTTTGGTATATCGCGGAATCTTTTTGCACGATCTTTGCCGTGAAGTGTTAACGTTTTCAGAGAAGGTGTAAAACGTTCGGCTTCGGATTGCCAGTTTGCAACAAGGCTTGTTGGCATGACAATTAAGCATGGACCATCAAGCTTCCCTTTTTCTTTGAGGGAACAAAGATAGGCCAAGGCTTGGACTGTTTTCCCAAGCCCCATATCGTCTGCAAGGATTCCAGAAAGTCCATATTCGCCAAGAAAATGGAGCCAATTATATCCATCAACCTGATAGGGTCGAAGTTTTGCTTTTAATCCTTTGGGAAGGGCTCTTTTCTTGATGCCTTCGAAAGTCGAAAGTTTTTCAACGAGTTTTTTAAGTTGCCCATCGCCTAGCCATCTCTTGCGCGTGATGCCTTCCAGTTTTAAAAAGGCTGCGGCAAGATCCATCGAAACGTGCAAAGCACCATCTTTATCTAGAGCTTTATTTTCAAAAAGTTCGACCAGTGTTTTTAAAATTGTCTGGATGCGATTTGCAGGCAGTGCGATTTTTCTTCCATCGGGTAGAGGTGCATAGCATTTATTTACACTTGTCAGGCGCTCGACATCATCCAAAGAGCGTAAGTTTCGGATCATGGCAACCAAGATAGGAAGAAGCTGGATGCGTTCACCATCAATTGAAATTCCTAGATCAAGTGAAAACCACCAATCTCCACTTTGGGTAAAGGCCGCATCAATGTCTTCGGAATCTGGTTCGATAATTTCGGATTCAAAATCAGACGAGACATGAATATCAAAACCGTCTTTTTTTAAATCCGGCACAAAATCCTGTACGAAATCAATCCAGAACCAAGGCGAAGCTTCGGTTGAAGGGACAAGGGCTAAGCCGCGTGGATCAGGGGCTTTTGCAAAGGGTTCAACGGTAAGCGGATGTTGAATAAGCCCCGTTTCTTGAAGCTTTTTTAAAAAGTTTTTTTCTGCGCCTTTGGGGCGAGGTTTGACAATAGCTTCATTCTTTTGGCGCTTTTGAACCGTTTCTATTCCATCCTGCGGATGGATTTCTAGCCCATCATAATCGTAAGTAAGAAAGGCAACGGATTCAGAAGTATTTAACTCGCCGCCAAGTGAGGCAATGCGCTTAAGAATGAGTCGCGGTGTTGGTTTTTGTGCCGCACTTTTGCGGTGCGTGATCCGATAGGGCGTAGGTAGTTTGGGATTATTTTTCTTTAGGTGATCACGAATAAGCTCGGCTTCTCTTTCTTCCATCACATCCAGAGAAAGAAAGCGCTTTACGATTTCATTCGAAGCTGGATAAAGGAGAGGGCCTGTTTCACTGGAAATAACGTCTACATACCAAGGTGAGGCAGAAGAAAGTATACGAAGCCCTGTGCGTGGAAGAGAAAGAGAAGGTTTTTGATGGCCTTCATCCAAAAGTTCCCAGTCAAGTTTTGCCGTGAGTGTTTCTCCAAGCGTGAGAGGAATGCGGGCTTCTTCATCCGCAAAGGCGCGTTCCGTTGCCAAGATTCTTTGCATAAAAAGGTCAACAATTGACGGATCATCTGGTGGTGTCCAAATGGCGCCTGTGCGACTGTTTGTCGAGCCGCTCAAAGAAGCCAAGTTTAAAACAACGCGGTCATTTTCATCGAGTAAATTGCCATAGGATGCCAGCATATGAAGCTGGTGAAAGGTTTGTGGACGCGGATGTCCCCACGTTCCATCACGCAGTTTGTGCTGAAGGGCAGGGGTTATCGTGAGTGTTTGTGCAAGCGTGTCAGGAGATTCTGTTAAAAAATAAACAATTCGATCATCATCTGAGGCTTTTTCTTTTGTGAAAGATTCTTCCAAGCCCATAAGCCATTGGCGTGTATTTTTGTTGAGCCCATTTTTTTTGGGACCGCGCCTTTTTCCCAAGCGTTTTTCTTCGTGCTGTCTATTTTCCTG
>DOBW01000208.1 GCA_003504035.1 Rhodospirillaceae bacterium
AAACGACTGTATTTTTATTTCCTAACAGGAGTTCTTAATGCCCGAGAAAAGCACGTCCGAGAACGTGTCACCAAGCACAACTCATAACCTGTTGCCCCTAACAGCCCAGATTGTCTCGGCCTACGTCAGTCACAACAATGTTAGTGCCGCCGAGCTTCCGGTGCTTATGGGAACCGTTCACCAAAATCTCTCAGTTTTAAATGCAGGCGACGCCGCACCAGCAGCGCGCCCCGATCCAGCCGTTCCTGTTCGGCGCTCTATTACGCCAGACTATATTGTTTGTCTTGAGGATGGCAAAAAGCTGAAAATGCTGAAGCGCCATCTTAAAACGGCTTATAATTTAACCCCCGACCAATATCGTGAACGCTGGGGCCTTTCTGCCGACTACCCCATGGTTGCCCCAAACTACGCCAAACAGCGCAGCAAACTAGCCAAACAAATTGGGTTGGGTACAGCACGCTCTGATCGCAAAAAAGCAGCATAAAAAGCGACAACACATCGAAAAAAAACGGGGCCTTTTGAAAAGGTCTCGTTTTTTTGTGCCCAAACCCTTGACAGATATGCCTTCCCATGCGCGTGTTATCCCTAGAGCCTATTCAGATTAGGCTCTATAATCACAGCATGAGAAAACTATGATTTCTGAATCCATACTTGCCAAACTCAATGCAGACCTAACTGTCGGGTCCCTACAAATCCGTCTCGCAGAAAACGAGGCTGAGATTGATGCCGCTCAAGCGCTTCGTTACCGCGTTTTTTACGAAGAAATGGGGGCTACAGCCTCGCCTGAAACCGCCGCGCTCAAAAGGGATTTTGATGATCTGGACAAGGTTTGTGACCATCTTCTCGTTTTAGATAATGCGCTTGAAGGGGAACGCAAAGTTGTTGGCACGTATAGGCTCATACGCCGTGAGGCTGCCGAAAAACATGGCTCCTTTTATTCGGCAAGCGAGTATGACATTGCACCCCTTATTGCCTATCCTGGAGAGATTTTAGAACTCGGGCGCTCTTGCATCGAAAAAGAATATCGCACGGGCACCGTCATGAATATTTTGTGGAAAGGTCTCGCGGCTTATATGTTCCGCCATAACATTACGCTCATGTTTGGATGTGCTTCTTTGCCTGAAGCCAATGCTGAAAAGCACGCTATTCCGCTTTCTTATCTTTACCACCATCATCTCGCTCCGCCAGCGCTGCGCGCCAAGGCGCTACCTGACGTTTATGTTCCCATGGATATCCTGCCACGCGAAGCTTTTAATCCCGAGAAAGCTTTTAATGATCTCAGTTTTAACAACATCAAGCTCGACCCTAAAGCAGGCATCAACAGCCTGCCACCGCTTATCAAGGGCTATTTACGGGTTGGCGGTTATATTGGAGATGGCGCCTTCTTAGACAAGCAGTTCAACACAACTGATGTCTGCATTATCGTCAAAACGGACCTTATCACGAACCGCTATCTGCGCCATTACGAACGCATAGAAGCACGCGAGGAAAACAACTAAAGCATGAAGCGGAAGCCCACAGAAGAACAGCGATTTGACCCAAAACTATTCATCATCTGGCCAACCGACATCCCCGTTACTTCTTTCTTGTTGAGAAAAACCCGCACAGGCCCACCTCCCTGAGCAGGATTTCGCTTATACTCGCCAGCCTTCCCCGTTGCAGGAATGCGCGTGACAAGATCAAGACAAACTTCCCGAGAAGACACCACGTCAAGCGTTGCAGGAAATGTTAACAAAACCGAAAAAGCTGTCTTCACCGGCCACGTTACTTCATAATCTCCACCCCATGCATTTATACCAGAAGTAGGCAAAATGTCGAGCGCAATCTGTTTGGCTCTCTTAGGTCTTGGCGCATTTGGAAACCCCGCATAAACACCACGCACATTCTTTGCAATTTGACTTATATCATTAATGGTTTGAGTGATTTGTGTTTTGGTGTGAACATGTCCTGCAGCAACCCAAATGGCACCCAAAACAATACCGACCACAAGCACCACGATAGCCATTTCTGTTAATGTGAAGCCTGTGGTTTTTTTATTTTCAATTCGTTTTTTCATTTTGATTTGCCTTTCCTAGGGTCAGGACCTCATTAATTTGCGTTCCCTGCGCGTACGCAAAAAGTTGGTCCGGTTATGAAAAGAGCGAAGAGCGTATGATGAATACGGGCAAGCTCTTTGAAGCAGCCGGTCGGCTTTTTGCTAGCGCCCTTCAGGTTTGTGCAGGATTTCGAAATATAGCGTCAAAAGTACTTGATGTAGATTTCTACACCGTGCGTGCTTTTTTCTTATATTTCAAAACCCTGCACAAACAGGGACTGTAAATTAATTAGGTCCTGACCTTAGCTTTTTCTCGCCTCAATGTCCACTCGATAAGGGTTGGGCTTTCGCCCGTCCTACCCGAAACACGCATCTGCATCGTACGACGAGGAAGACCTTGCCCACAATAGATAGAAGATTCCAGCGCCAAATCAATGGAAGAACGATCATGAATACGAAGGCGCCACCCTGCTCCAGAGGCAAGACGAATCAAAACCGCACCGCCGCCTTGCACCAAAAGAGCATTCACTTGAGGATGCAAATGCCACCGCACCGTAAAATCTTTTCCAGCCGGACCCACAATAACCTCACGCCCGCGCAACTCTTCGCCATTTTCACTCAATCCCAAAGCACGATGAACCGTGACTTTATGACGCGGCTTATACCCCTCATGTGAAGCTTCTATTATCTGCATGCCCTCTTGCTCGAAGCGTCGCGATTCGACGTCACTCGAGCGATGGCCAACACCACCATCCGCCAACAGCTCACAAGCATTTATATTATCAAGTGTCACGGTGGAATGTGCCGCCGTAGCTCCCATTGCACACCGCCATTCACTATCCCCTTGCGGACCGGCCCCACAATTAACGATAAGCCTTTCGCGGCCTATCGAAAACTCAAAGCCCAACAATCCGGCATGTGCATCCACATCAAAAGGCCAAGGTGGCGGCGAACCAACATCCATCAACAGCAAAGCCCGCCCAGCCGTGAT
>DOBW01000068.1 GCA_003504035.1 Rhodospirillaceae bacterium
GCGCTCCATGGCCAGCCCAAATACGCACCTTCCTTTACACATTTAGATTACGCCGATACAAACGCCACCAAAGGGGGAACGCTTCGCCTTGCCGCCATTGGCACCTTCGATAATCTCAATCCCTATATCCTTAAAGGCATGGCCGCCTCTGGATCAAACATGGTTTTTGAAACGCTAATGGAATCGGTGATGGACGAACCGTTCAGTCAATATGGACTAATCGCAAAAAGCGTTCATGTCGCGCCAAACAAAAGCAGCGTCACTTATGAGCTCCGCAAACAAGCACGCTTTCATGATGGCAAACCCATCACGTCAGAAGATGTCATTTTTTCTTTTGAAACATTACGCGATAAAGGACATCCTTTTTACAGAAGTTATTACAAGGATGTTGTCCGCGCTGAAAAAAAGGGGGAACACGGCGTAACTTTTGTTTTTAGAAAAGCTGGTAACACAGAACTTCCACTTATTATGGGACAGATGCCCGTTTTCCCCAAACATTTCTGGCAAGGAAAAAAGTTTGCGGCCACAACCCTTACACCTCCTTTGGGTAGCGGGCCTTATAAAATAGAAAAATTTTCATCGGGGCGCTCGATCACCTATAGCCGCGTTAAAGATTGGTGGGGCAAAGACCTGCCCACGCATAAGGGGCGCTATAATTTTGATAAAATAATTTATGACTATTATCGCGACAGCACGATTGCGCTCGAAGCCTTTTTGGCGGGGCACTATGATTTCAGACTTGAAAACACGGCAAAGAATTGGGCTACAGCCTACACCTCCCCTGCTGTCAAAAAAGGCCTGATTATTAAAAAGATTATCCCGAGCGAAATGCCAGCAGGCATGCAAGGCTTTATCTTCAATCTGCGCCGCCCTCTCTTTAAAGACCCACGCGTCAGGAAAGCCCTTAGCCTCGCCTTTGATTTTGAATGGGGCAATAAAAACATCGCGTTTAGCGCCTATCAGCGAACAAACAGCTATTTTGCAAACTCTGAGCTAGCTGCCAAAGGCCTGCCTTCTGCAGCGGAGCGCGTTTTACTGGAGCCTTATCGCGACCTAATTTCAAAAGACGTTTTTACGAAAGTTTTTCAAGCGCCCCAAACAGATGGCTCAGGACATTTGCGTCAAAATCTGCGAAAGGCAGCAAAACTTCTTAAAGAGGCTGGCTGGCATTTGAAAAAAGGGAAGCTTGAGGATGCCTCTGGCAAGCCTTTCACTTTCGAGATTGTTGACAGCTCGCCTCTTTTCGAGCGCTGGGTTCAACCCTTTTTACGTAATCTTGAAAGACTTGGCATTCACGCCAATTTTAGAATTGTGGATTCCTCACAATATCAAAATCTAATCAATGATTTTAATTTTTATATGACAGTCCATGTTTTTGGTCAGTCGCTTTCCCCAGGAAATGAACAACGGGATTATTGGGGATCTGATCGCGCCGACATGAAAGGTTCGCACAATCTCATCGGCATTAAAGATCCCGTAGCCGATGCGCTTATCGAAAAAATAATCCACGCCAAGGATCGAGATAATCTTATTACAGCCTGTCGTGCGTTAGATCGTGTTTTGCTTTGGGGACATTACGTCATCCCACACTGGAATCTTGGCGCTTACCGTCTTGCCTATTGGAACAAGTTCGGCCAGCCAAAAATCACCCCAAAATACGGATTTGATATGACGTCCCTGTGGTGGATTGATCTGGGCAAGGAAGCAGAACTCAAAAAAGAAGATAAAAAGTAACACTAGAAAAATCTATTCTTCTGGCACTTCGGAGTCCGTCAAAAATTCCTTTAGCACAGCTGCCTGAGGAAAGCGCTCAGGATCGGGCGGATAAATACTGAACATATAATCCTCAAACCAAGCGGACGCTCCCCAATAAGTCCAGCCCAACCAAACATCCGCATTCTTTTCCATATAGGCAAGCGTCTGCTTAAGCGCCACCAAGCAAAGAGGATTTTTTGATGTGGCAAACTCAGCCAAAAAGCCTCGGTTTCCTGTAACGCGCAACCACTGCGTAAAATAAGAAAGAAGTTCTTCCCCGATAAGCTCACTCTCACAAGTGGAATGCGTTCCGGAGGCATCAAAATCAAAATATTGATGGACTTCAAAAGCAAAATTATTCAAAGGATCTTTAAGTCCTGAAAGCGCCTCAGCATTTGAAAAACGCCCTGCTCGTTTTCTCCAACGATGTGCGCTGGTATAAAGCGTTCCAGGAACAAGGATGAGTTGCTCCACCCCTGCCTTGCGCAAAGCCAAAACGCCTGCTTGAGCAATCTTAGCCCATTCATCCGCCGGTTGCTTAAATGGTTCGTCCATAAGGCCGAAAGCAACTTTGGAATTACCCTTAAAGTGAACCGCGAGTCTTGTAAGAAAATCTTCGAAGGCAGCAATCGGCACCTGCGTGCTTCCTATCAACCTCCCATTATATTTTCCATCACTATGAGGATCGAGAATAACCATCATATTCTCATCAGAAGCGGCCTCCACAACTTCTTCAAGACGCTCCAACTCCTCTTCATCAAAAGGCATATTAAGCTGCCTTTGAAGCCGCTCCCACAGAAAAGGGATACGAACAACGTTCATGCCAAACGTGGCATAAAGAGCTACATCTTCAACTGAAGGATAGAGATAATCTCGCCCATACTTTCCCGGAAGACGTCGATGTTTACCAAACTCACCGCCCGAAAGATTCACACCTTTCCATAAAAGTCCTGTTTTTTCAGCAGCCTGCGCCGAAGAAAAAGGGAAAGAACCCAGCAAAAAAAGAAGTAAAAAAAAGATTTTCATCACATGACCTACGTACAAATGTCCAAATACGGCCAAATGATACACAAAAATTGTATGACAACATAGAAAAACTATGTCTATTTAGGACCTGCACTTTATTAAAGGATTTTTTGCTTATGATAACACGTTTTATTTCCATCCTTCTTCTTTTTATTATGACAGGATTTATGCTTGTCGCCTGCGACTCTCCTGAAGAGAAAACAGAAGCTTACACCAAACGCGGCAACTCTTTTTTTGAGAAAAAAGATTATAACAAGGCGCGTGTTGAATACAGAAACGCCCTTAAATTGCAGCCCACAAATGCCGAGCTTCACTATCGTCTCGCTCTCGCTTACGAAGCTCTGAGCGATATAACCAACGCCTTTAGCAGCTTTATGACTGCCGAAATGCAAGATTCAAAGCATCTTCCAGCGCTTATCAAACTGGCCCAATATTACATTGCCTCTCAAGAATATGACGAAAGCAAACAGCGTCTTGATAAAATTATTGAAATAGCTCCCAACAACAGCGAAGCCCATGCCTTGCGCGCACTGCTGCTTTTTTATCTCGACAAGTCTGCCGATTCCGAAAAAGAGGCACGATTTGCGCTTCAGCAAGATGACAGCAATGTCACTGCTTCTATTGTGCTTTCCTATATCTATGAAAAGCAAGGGAACATGCTCAGCGCGCTCACAACAGCAAACCAAGCGCTTGAAAAAAAGCCTGAAGAAATTCCTCTTCTTTTCTTAAAAGCACGTCTGCAAAAAACAAAAAGCGATATTGAGGGAACCGTTCAAACCTATGAGCAGCTCTTTAAACTCAAACCAAATGACACTTACCTCCGCACTCAACTTTCTCTTTTTCTCATTCAAAAAGGGCGACTTGATGAGGCTGAAAGGACATTACGTGAAGGAGCGCTGGCGTTGCCTCACAATCTGGAAATAGAAAACAAACTCGTTTTTTTCCTAAGCAATCAACGCAATCTTGTGGTGGCAGAAAAAGAAATGCAGAATCTTATAAAAGAAAATCCCGAAGAAAGAGCTTACCCCCTCTGGCTAGCTAAGATTTATAAAGACCACAAGAAAACAGATAAGGCGATGGCTCTTTTGAAAGAAAGCGTCAGCAAAAAAG
>DOBW01000086.1:0-3260 GCA_003504035.1 Rhodospirillaceae bacterium
GCTAGGCTATTTGACAAGCCAAATTTATATGCAGGGCTCATCAAAGAGCAAAGCCATCAACACCTTCCGCCTCCAAGTTGGGCGCAAAGACTCTATGTCTAATCTTTTGGGTGACTTACACGCAACAGATTTCAAAATAGGCGATATTTCTTCTCCTTCTGTTTCCTTTGTTACAGCCAACTCTCTTGGCCGCGGCATAACACTCACAAACAGAAGCATTAAAACTCCAGAAAATTTTGATACACGCAATTTTACAGGTGATAGTGTTCCGGGTTACGAAGCCGAGTTATACAGAAACAACGTTCTAATAGATTTTCAAACAGTCGATACCGAAGGTCGCTATAGCTTCACAGACATACCTATTATTTATGGAAAAAATATCTTTCGTGTCGTTTTGTATGGGCCTCAAGGGCAAATCGAAGAGCGCATTGAGACCATAACAACATCAAGCGCCCTTCTTAAGAAAAATAAATTTGAATATACCTTTGGCGCACTTCAACGCGGCTCCTCTCTCATCAATAACGCTAGAAAAGAAAACGAACGCACACCCAATGGAACACAATTTGTCGGAAGCTTCCGTTATGGTCTTTCACAAAACCATACGATAGGCGCCTCTTTTGCTGAAACACAGCTGCAAGACGGCCCCCACCGCTATGTAACAGCTTCTTCCGGATCCAATCTTTTCGGTGTTCTTTCGCAAGCCAGTTATGCCAAAGATATAACCTCGGACGGCTGGGCTAGCGGCTTATCTCTTTTGGGTGGCTTTGAGGGCATAAGTCTTCGCACACGCTATCGCCATTATAATGATTTTGTAAGTGAGACAGTCAATAACAACTCTATTCCCTTGAAGTCAGAGGCTCTTATCAACGCTAATACACAGGTTGTTTTACCTTATGTGAATAATTTTACCATTGGTCTATCGGCCAAGCGAGAAGAGTTTGTTGATGAAAATCTTGTCCCACGCTTCACCTATGGCGCACAAGTCTCAAAGAATATTTGGGGATTAAGTTTCAGCAATAAAGTTGACTATGTCCTGAATGACAAGAAAAGATTTCAAAACACCTTCGGCTTTCAAACACGCCTGTGGGACATTAATTTGCGCGCAACAGGTATTTACGATTTTGCACCAAAACAACAATTCCGAAACGTCTCGTTTATGGCAGATTATAAAATAACAGATAAACTTTCGGCTCAAACCCAAATTGAAAAAGACATCATAACCGATGACACATCATTAGGTCAGAATGTAAACTGGGATTTTGACGCCTTTCGCCTGAGTCTTAACAATCAAATAGACAATAACGGAGACTTCACCGTTGGCATGAATGTTCTGTTTTCTATCAACTACAATGAAGTCGCCAATAAATGGTTGGTTCAACCGCAACAAACGACAAACGGTGGCGCTATTGCAGGA
The DNA here is from genome assembly GCA_003504035.1 of Rhodospirillaceae bacterium. Classification (GTDB taxonomy): domain Bacteria; phylum Pseudomonadota; class Alphaproteobacteria; order UBA9219; family UBA9219; genus UBA9219. The sequence continues at coordinate 1,415 of DOBW01000086.1, forward strand.
CGCATATTTATCGATGAAAATGGAAATAATGTTTACGACGAAGGCGAAAAACTTATTTCAGATGCCTCTGTGCGAGTCAATCGTGCCGCCGTTGAACTGGATGAAAACGGCTATTTTGTTTCTCCGGTAACACCTTATGAAACATCTAAGGTAGCGCTTAGTATTGGAAACCTTTCTGATCCACTTCTGACCCCTAAAACAAAAGGCTATCGTTTCCAAACACGGCCGGGAGATACGGTCATTGCAGATTTCCCGATCATTCGTACTACACTTATTGATGGCGTATCCTATTTCCTTGAAAAAGATGGCACAAAACACGAACTTGGCGATATCGTCATTGAGCTTCAAGACAAGGAGGGAAAACCACTACGCCGCACCATAAGCGAAGTTGATGGGTACTACACCTTCGACAAAATAGAAAAAGGCGAATATTGGATCAGTGTCCCTGATGAAGTTCTCTCCTCCTACAACGCCGCCTTGCAACAAAGAAAACATATTGTCATCGAAGAAATTAATGACTTCATCACAGACATTGATCTTGTTCTGAAANNAAGACCTCACAGCACCGCCTGATTTTGGATTGCCTGAGCCATCTCTACCAGCCATGCCAGCTCTTCCGACAAGAGAGGCACCTCCGCCGGTGCCTTCACCTATCAAGGAAAGCAAAAAGACAGAAGAAGACGCCTCATCTCTTCACCTTTTAAAAACCATGTTAGAAAAAAGTGATGATGAGCAGGAATATGACCATAACGAATAAAAGCAGTGCAGCATTTTTCCTGCGCTCAGTTCTTTAAAAGAAACAAAAACCAAAATGATAATGAAACCGCATCATTTTATAATCGTTTTAAAAGCGAAAAAAAACCAACTAGGCTCTCTTTCCTGCTTTTATTTACTATAAATGAAGTTATTCTAGCAATATATGCCATGCAACAAAGTATTCGCTTCATAACCGGCAAGAAATGCATACAATTTTATCATCTTTTTGCACTGCAATACATTTGTATGCAGCCCTTTTTCTTAGGAATATTTGGTATATGATTGATTTTTCTTACAAAATGTGTTATTATACTTCCGTGTATTATGTACGTATCTTGGGCGCCTCTCTTTTAAAGGGGAACAAGCAAAAGGTATACGACATGTATTTTAAAAGTTTCATAGCTTTAGCCCTTTTCTTCCTTGCGCTTAGCGCAGGGGCCGTTCACGCGACCACACAAAGCATATCGGCGAATGTCTCTTTTGATACAACCTTGAAAATTATCAACGTCACAGGCATTGATTTTGGGCTTGTCGAAGCCAATCAATCGGGAACCTACACAATATCCCCCGAAGGCGTTGTAACAGCCACCAATGACGGCGTTATCATAGGCAGCACAAGCCAAGCCGGAAGCCTTACCATTACGGGATCAACAACACAGACAATTGACATCTCGACAGGGAACTACGTCTCCAATAATGGCGTTACGCCGTCCGATGCAACCTGCATGTATGATGGTGGCGCCGCCACCGCATGCACCCTATCAAGCCAAGCCTCCCCCGGAGCAGGTAAGCCGCTTCTTCTTGGCGTCACTGTTGATGTAGACGGACAACAAACCGCCAGCACAACAGCCACCCCCTCCTTTGACGTTGTTGTCAATTATCAGTAAGTGAAGCCCTACTTCACCCTCTGGGCACGGATATAGCTGTTCGGATAAGGCTCCCACTTACTGATAATCTTATCCACGATGCCATTAGCCAACAAAATCGTAATGGCATTACTGATTGCGGATTTCATACGAAAATCACCGCTTTTCACCATCATAATATTAACAGCTAAAATCAAAGGGTCATCAACATCAATGGGCACCAG
>DOBW01000086.1:3292-3673 GCA_003504035.1 Rhodospirillaceae bacterium
CTGCATGACCACGGGCTCCGCAATCGTGATATCCGCTTTACGCGTTGCCACATTGAAAAACATCGAGGAAAAAGGAGCATTTTGAGGCAAAGAAAGAAGTTTGGCTTTTGGGAAAAACTGTTTGGCCTGAGCTTCGGATTGTTCACCATCAATTGTTGCAATTTTGATATCAGCGTTATTGGCTCTTGTCAGATTGGTTCTGGAATCCGTGCCAAAACGATCATCGTCCAACCGCGCCCACGCATAAACAGGACTGTAATAAAATGGCGTAACAAAATCAGCCGCCTTGGCTCGTGACCCCGTCATGTTAGCGGGCGAGCAAACCATATCATAGCGTCCTGTATTGAGGCCTGCAATTTGTTCGCCCCAACCAACCTCCTC
>DOBW01000055.1 GCA_003504035.1 Rhodospirillaceae bacterium
GCCGTCCCATTCTTAATTGAAACGACTATATGGCGGAAAAAGGGGCTTTTTGCCTTGAAGACAAGAAAAACGCCACCCTTTTTCATGGGGCGGCGTTAATTTCTTGCACATAAGAAGAGACTATTTAGCGTCTTCTTTGTCTTCCGTTGCTTCTTCAGCCGGCGCTTCTGATTTGGCAACTTCTTTGGCTTTTTCAGCAGGCTCTTCTGTGCCAATGGCTTCAACAATAGCTTTTTCAGCCTGTGCCTTAGCTTCTTTAGCTGCTTCCTTAGCTTCGAGAGCTTTTTTCTCGACTTGGACTTTTGCTTCGGCTTCAGAGCGAGCCACATTGATCGTGATGTCGATGATGACCTCGGGATGCAACTTAACTTTGACAGAAAATAGCCCTAGCATCTTGATTGGTGTGTCGATCTGAACCATCTGGCGTTCAACAGGCTTGTCGGCTTTTTTGGCTGCTTCGGCAATATCACGGGCCGTAACAGAGCCAAACAGCATGCCGACTTCACTTGCTTGACGGATGATGATGAGCTGAAGGCCTTTGAATGTTTTAGAAACTTCCTCGGCCTGTACGCGCAGCACCTCATTTTTGGATTCCATTTCAGCGCGTTGCTTTTCGAACATGTCGAGATTTTCTTTTGTTGCCCGCAGAGCTTTTTTCTGTGGCAGCAAGCAGTTGCGCGCATAACCTGGACGGACGGAGACAGTTTGTCCCATCGTGCCCAAACGCTCAATGCGCTCTAATAAAATGACTTTAATCATGAGTTTTTCTCCTTAAGCGATGACGATTAAGCGCCAGCGCGATCATTGACATAGGGAAGCAGGGCCAAGAAGCGCGCACGCTTAATAGCTTTTGTAAGTTCCCGCTGTTTTTTATTGGAAACGGCCGTGATACGGGACGGGACAATCTTGCCGCGTTCTGAAACAAAACGGAGAAGAAGTTTGACGTCCTTGTAATCGATTTTTTGTGCACCTTTTGAACTGAAGGGGCAGGTTTTGCGGCGTCCAAAAAAGCCACGTCCACCGCTGCGGCGCTTGGGGGCTTCTGAGGAAGAGGTTGTTGGTTGGGGCATAAAAATAGTTCCTTATTCTTGAGAAGAGGCTTCGCGTGGTGCGCGAGTCTGACGTAAAGGACGAGACTGATGGGAGTTTCCACCGCGATCATTGTCACGCTCTTCACGGCGCATCATGACTGAAGGACCTTCTTCCAGCTCGTCAACTTTAACAGTCAAAAAGCGAAGAATGTCTTCGTTAAGGCGCATGTTGCGTTCCATCTCAGCTACGGCCTCAGCCGGTGCCTCGAGATTAAACATCACATAGTGACCTTTTTTGTTTTTACGAATGCGATAAGCAAGATTGCGAAGACCCCATTGCTCAGTCTTTTTGACTTCGCCGCCATTTGCCTTGATGATTTCGGCAAACGCGCCTGTGAGGGTTTCGACTTGCGCCGTCTGGATATCCTGACGCGCAATAAAGACAGACTCATAGTATGGCATAGATCCACACTCCCTTCGGGTCTAAACGATCGGGAGCTGGTTTGAGCTAATCTCAAAGCATCAGCCGTTCCGATCAAGCCCACCAGACTATAAGTTGATGAGCAAGGAGTAAACGGGACATCTAGTCTTTCCCTTTTATCCCCACACATCGTTATTTCGCTCGTCACGTAGTATTTTCTACGTTTCCTCGCTCATGCCTTGTGTGAGAATAAAATCGTTCGACTATAGGCCCCGCGTTGAGGCTTTCTATAGCCCGAGCAGAGGGTTGATGCAAGGATAAGGTATATTTTCAACTTTTAACCAAGAGGTTCTTGGTTAAAAGTTGAAAGATAAAGTAAAAAGAAGCTGTTAAGGCTCCTTTCTTTCAAAAAAAACCTCAACGGGTTTGAGGAACGAGGCAACAAAGGCAGGTTCCAAAAAGCCTTTATCTCTTTCGTAATTTTTGCCACCAGTTTGAGATTCATAAGCGCTTATAGCGGCTTTNNTTGTTTCAAGATGTTGCCCCGCCTCTATCTTAATTTGCTGCTCATGCAAAATGAAATGCTTTAGAAAAGACAACCAGTGTTTTGTTGGTATCCACACGACATAGCTAAAAACAGGGCATGTTTTTGGTAAGTGGCGAACTATTTGGCCAATGGTTTTGTGGTCTAGGTGTCCGTCCAGCTCATGCGGGGCGAGGATAAGGGCGGGCTGGCAAAGATCAATTTGTGCACGAAGATCTTGTGTAATTTTTGAGGTGTGTTCGTCAAGCCTTCCATCGGGATAGGAAAGAAAAACAAGGTTGCTTTCTTCAACGCCAAGGATTTTGGCGGCTTGGGTTGTTTCTTTGCGGCGCACGTCACGCAACTGATCTGTTGTTTGATTTTCTTGTGGCGTTGATGACGCGCCATCTGAAATGACAACAATACGCACTTTTTGTCCCTTGGCGCGAAGCTGTGCGATTGTTGCCCCGCAAGCCAGCGTTTCATCATCAGGATGTGGCGCGATGACAAGGGCTGTGCCGTGGGGAAGGCCTTCTCGTTTTTTGCAGGTAAGCGCGGAAACAAGACTTATCAAAACAGAATCACAAATCTTTTTGCACAGACATTTCATTTTTTTCATGTGCAGACCTTTTTAAGCGGATCAATTAGTTTAAGATAAGCTTGTGTTGATGTTTCTACATCAAAAACTTTACCGCGTGCGATGAGCTTTTCTCTTTCCGGCGTTGTCTCAAATGTTGCACATATGGCTTCGGCCAAGAGCTTGGGGTTGCTGGGTGGGGCCAGTGTTCCATAGCGGCCATCTTCAAGAATTTCACGTGGGCCGCCGGAATCTGTGCTCACAACAGGTGTTCCGCAGGCCAACGCTTCAACGATAACATTGCCAAAAGCTTCGCGGCGTGAGGGAAGAACCAAAAGGTCGGCGGCACAAAGGGCGCTAAAGACGTTGTCAATTTGTCCTGCCAAAACGGCATGATCCGAAAGCTTTAGTTTTGTGATGGTTTGTTCTAATCGTTCACGATCTTCGCCTTCGCCAAAAATAATAAGCCGAGCATCTTTTGTTTTTATCACGTTAGCAAAAGCGTGAAGGAGATTTGAAAAATCTTTGTTGGGAAGAAGTCTGCCTATGCCAAGAATGACAGGCCTTTTGCGTGGGCGTTGTGGCGTTCCTGCAAGCCAAGGATGAGGTGGTTCCTGTGCAGCAAGTTCCTCAAAATTATCCGGAATGACGGGATTGGGAATGATGATGGGAAGTGCTGGATCAAGTCCGGCCTTGTTGACAAGATCATCTTTTGCGGCTTTAGAAACGGCCACAATCGTGTCAGCACACTTATAGGTATATTTTACAAAAATAAGTTTGATCCTTTTTTTTACTTTGTCCAAAAGCGAAGAAGGATCTTCCATGAGACGCATATGC
>DOBW01000157.1 GCA_003504035.1 Rhodospirillaceae bacterium
ACTTTGAGCATTTCTGCCACCAGCGGGTGACGGACGATATCCTTGGGCTCCATGTGCAAAACAGCAACCCCTTCCACAGCCTCAAGCTTGCTAGCTATACCAGACAGCCCTGACATGCCCTTAAGAAGGTCACTTTGAACCGGATCCCCCGTAAAAACCATCGTTGAGTGCCATCCAAGGCGCGTAAGTATCATTTTAAGCTGCACATATGTGCAATTTTGGGCCTCATCTATGACAACAAAGGCATTATTAAGCGTTCGCCCCCGCATAAAGCCTATTGGCGCAATTTCTATCATTCCATCAAACATGAACTGCTTCAGCTTTTTAACGCCCAAACGATCATTGAGTGCATCGTAAAGAGGCCTTAGATAAGGGGCCATTTTCTCCTGTATGTCGCCTGGAAGAAACCCCAGAGACTCACCGGCTTCAACAGCAGGCCGTGAAAGGATAATTCTGTCTACGCACCCCGATTCCAAAGCCTCTACAGCCGCACTGATAGCCAGATAAGTCTTGCCCGTCCCAGCAGGCCCTTCGGCAATAACAAGGCTATAGCAGGCCATTGCTTCTAATAAAGCGGCCTGATTGGGTGATTGAGGCTTTACTTCACGGATTTTTTTAGGCTCAGAATGAAGGCTGGGCTGCCCCAAGGGGCTCCATGCCCCATTCCCTTCGGAAGAACCAGCTTCTTCTCTATCACGCAGATCACGCTGACGACGCTCCTGCCTCTTTTTTGATCCTTGAGACGTGGATTCATCGTGATTTGAATACCTTTTTGACATACCTTTGAACCTCACTTGTAAAACCCGATTGAGTCGCCTTCTATTATAAGAGAAAGCATGAGGAACAAGGGATGAATCTTCCCCTAAACTCCCCTTTCCCCCTTATTTTGGTTAATTTCAGACCCCTGAAGGAAAGAATTAGGCCAATGCTTGACAAGAGCAGCTCCAAACCCTAAGTTGCGCGCTCTTCAAGAAGATCACGCTGCTCCACTGGAGCGCGTTTAATTATGGGAAAAAGACTATGAAAGTCGCAAATTCACTCAAAGCACTTAAAGTGCGTGACAAAAACTGCAAAATTGTCAAACGCAAAGGCCGCGTTTACGTCATTAACAAGAAAAACCCGCGTTATAAAGCACGTCAGGGCTGATTCTTCTTGATGTAAAGGATACAAAAGGCGCCGTAAGGCGCTTTTTCTTTTATATTTTCCCCCCTCACCACACCGAATAAACGCGCCAACCATAACATTCTCATGTCATCACGAACCAACCTCTTGGGAAGTGTGGAGATCCAGTCCTGCTGCCTCAACAAAAAACTGTCATTCCGGCGAAGGCCGGAATCCATCACCTGAATTTTCCATTATGCCCTTCACTGAAAGAACCCGTGATGGATACCGGATCAGCGCACCGTCTGCTTCGCAGCCGTTGCTTGTCCGGCATGACGATTGTTAACTTGCGGCTTCGATGATAGAGAGAAAGCGGCTAAGCCTTTTGCTCTTGGGATGTTTTAGAATCTCCGGCCCACCAACTTCCATAAGCTGGCCATCGGCAAGAAAGGCAACCTGATCGGCGGCATCACGCGCAAAGCCAAGAAGATGCGTGACAATGAAAATCCCGATATCTTTGTCGCGCAAATGCTTCAGGCAATCCAAAATTTTGGCGACCTGCTCCACATCCAACGAGGATGTTATTTCATCAAGCAAAAGATAACGCGGCTGCAAAATAAGCGCCCGCGCCAAGGCAACGCGTTGTCTTTGACCCAGCGAGACTTCATTAGGATAGCGATTAATAAAATCACCCATCTCGAACATCTCAACCATTTCCGCAAGCTGAATGCGCGCGCCTTTTCTCTCCCGCCCGCTCAAACGATCAGGCAACATGATGTTTTCACGCAACGTCATATGCGGCCACAAAAAGAGCTGCTGAAAAACGGTGGTCAGTTTTGGATAAGGCAGGATAAATTCTTTTTCTTCTGGCCACGGCCAAGAATACATATCCTTATCAATCTGTATGGAACCTGATTCAGGTCGCTCCAAAAGCGCCAGACAGCGCAATAAGGTTGTCTTGCCAGAACCACTTGGCCCAATCAGGGTCGTGATAGAACCTGTCTTGATTGTCATACTGATTTCTTCAAAGATTTTTTTTTCGGTATAACCGAAGGTAATATTTTTTGCTCTTAACATTGGTTACCGCTCCGAAAAATCGCGCGTATATCGTCTTTGCAGAAAATCCGCGAAAAGATGAATAGGCAAACACACAAGAAGAAAGAAAAACGCCAGAGCCGTATAAATCTCAATCGGTTTATAGATCATAGAATTGATACGCTGCGCGACACGGAAAATCTCTTCCACAGAAATCAAACTCGCAAAAAGCGATATGTGCAACATACTAACTTGCAAAACCATAAGCCCCGGAACAAGCTGCCGAAACAAAATGGGAAACTGAATGTAACGCACAATCTGGCGTATACTCATACCACAAACACGGCCCGAGACAATATATTGCTTGGGGAAATCGACAACCGCTTGGCGCACGCTTTCGGATACAGCAAACAGATTGATAAGGCTCATCGTCAGGGCTGCGGTATAGAAAGGATCAATGACGACTTCCATCGCCGCTTGCGCAGGATAATGAAGCCAGAACAAAATCACAAGCGCCGGTAATGCGGAAAAAAGAAAAGCCGAGCCGCGCACAAACCGCCCCCAGCCTTTGGGATTATGCCCACCCATAATGCCCAAGAAAACGCCGCCCGCCAAGCCAGAAAACCAAACGATAGAGCACAAACGAAGCGTGACCCCAAGCCCTTCCAAAAAAGCACTATGATAACGAATAAGAATATCAAGAATTGTCATTGACCACTACCTGAACTGGAAACTACGCTAGCATCGTAAGGTAGGGCCAGACGAAAAAGTTTAGCTATACCCTTTTCTGCCTTGCTATACATTTTGTCTAAAAAGCCTGTCTCATTCATGTTTGTCAAGGTAGCATTCACGGCGGCCTTAAAAGAAAGCTCATTGGGTGGCAAAGGAAAACTAAAGCTGAACACACGCAACGGCGTTTTAGAAGCCATCTTAATTTTGTCTGGATTGTTATCTATGAAGGCCTGCGCCGAAAAAACATCCGTAATAGCTATATCAGCCTTACCCGTTGAAACCTGAAGAATCATCTGAGCGCCGGAAGCTAACTGAGAAACAGGAACCGTTTGGGCTTTGGGAAAAAGCTCAGAGGCAAGAATACTTGAATATTCTCCATCAATCATAGAAATCCGAACTTTCTCATCATTGATGGCTTTAACATTATCATTAAAACGATTATCATCTTTTCTCACAAAAGCGTACAGTCCGCCATAAGCCAAAGGCACTGTAAAATCCGTTTCCCGTGCCCGCAAACCATTTTGCGTAATAGGGCCGCAAATCATGTCGTATCTATTATAGCCGGAAAACATGTGTGCAAAATCAATTTCCTCTGTCCACGTAACTTTAAGATCCATCTGTTTGCCCATTTCTTCGGCAATCTCAACAAGGGAGCCTTGCATCTTGCCCGTATTGGGATCTTTCACGACAAACGGCGGCCACACAAAATAACCGCAGCGTAAGGTGCCACGCTTTTTAACCTGCTCCCACCGCGTTTCTTTTTCGGCAGAGGTGTTTTCTGTTTTATTGCTCATAAAATAGGATGTTGAAAAAGCCGTTAGACAGCTCAGAACAACAACCAAGACAAGTTGATAAAATTTCATGTTT
>DOBW01000007.1:0-3754 GCA_003504035.1 Rhodospirillaceae bacterium
TCTTGCCGCGCCTGACAAGAATAGAAATCAACGGTGTGGCCCCGCCTCCTTTTGCGCAAACGAAGAGACGGACACCTCCTCGCAACAACCCACCACCACCTCAGAAAAAAAGAAGGCCCCCACCTCCTCCTCACAGTGATGGTGACGGCAAGGAAGGTAGTGTCAAGAAAACGCTAGCGCCGTTAACGCCTATCTCGTCAATAGAAACCTTAAAAAGCGAAGAGATCATGGACGTGCAAGCGCCGCAAGAAACTCCTGCGCCACTTGCCAAAGCCCAGCCTGACATTGTCAAAAAAGAAAGCGTTGCCGCTCCCGCAAGAAAAATTAGGACCCGTGCGCCCGTAAAAAGAGCGCAACTTAACACAAAGGATGTCATTAAATCTTCCATTTCACCGCTTTTAGATTCTCTTTACGATCTCAAACACCGTGCCATAGAAAAACTGACTGCGCTTCGCACCAAACCTGTTGAGGAGATCATTCCCGATTACGCCAATCTGACAGAAGAAGAAATGGAAGCGCTAGCCGAAGATTATTACGAGGAAGAGATCGAAGAAAGAACAGACCGGACAGGTTAAAAAAGACTCTAGGTCACCTCTAAAAACCAAGCACCCTGAAGCTTTTGGCGGCGGGTTTGGCGAGAAAAACGTGCCTTTGCAAATTATAGACAAGGTTCTTAATCCCGATATTTGCTTTGGCTCGATTAATGCCTATGGAACGCATGAGCTTGCCGCCCATGGCGTGCTGTCGTCCAAAAATGTGCTCAACGCGAACGCGCACTTTTGAGCGGCGCGGGCGCTCCAAGCTGCACGTCTTTAAAGGAAAGAACGCCATGATCTTCAACCAAAAGCGTCAGTTGAACATTTTCAAACCCACGCGCTTCAAGCGCGTTTTTTATTTTAGTCTCAAGCAGAAGCCGCCACGGTAACGCCACCGCGACAATGACGATAAGGGTGCCAAGCACCACAAAACCAATCTTTGTTTTTCGAGAAAGAGCCTACATGGCGCATGCATAACACGGAAATAGGGCCAATGTGAGGCTTTTATGGAGGGACAAATGGGGAGGCAAAGGCCATCAAACAGGTCTTTGCCTAGGCACGCAAAATTTAGTGTGTACGCGCCCGCACAAAATGAAAAAGGTTCTTTCCCCATATGGTTCTGAAAATCATTGGCTGTCTGACTGAAGATTTGAAAATGGAGCCAGCAGAGTTTTTGAAAAGCCACTGGAAAAGTGATGAAATTAGTGCAAGCATGATACCGGCAATGACTTGCTATCTGGTATTACTTCTATTTCTTTGGAGAATGATATGTCTTCAGAAAATTATTTCCTTGTTCATCCGTCAGCTCCAGAGAATGAAAAAACTGCCTTATTGGCCCTTCATAAAAAACTGAACGAGATTATTTCATCGCTAAGATTTATAGGGCTTATGTTGTTCGTTATTGCCATAATGCTAGCCTTCACAAGGCTATAAATCACGATGTCATCTGTGAGAGGATATCCCCTATGGAAGCTATAGTAGAGATTATCAAAACCCTTAAAGGGTTAAGTGAGGCCTTTTCATGGCCAATTGTAGTTTTAATTAGCTTTCTTGTTTTTCGCGCTCCAATTAAAGCATATATCAACCGCATAACATTTGCTTACCACGGAAAAACTGCCGTTCATTCCCCTTTGGATAAACAACAAGTTCCCACTGATATGACTGCGAGCATCAATAAATTAGGTAAGATGCCAGAACGGCCCGTAGAAGTGGAAACAAATACAAACGAGTTAGAAAAAGTCGAAGTTCAGAAAGAAAGTGGGGCCGATGCTTATCTTAAGTCATTTGATAACCCCTTGCTTAAGGACGTTGAAGACAGGATAAGTGAGGATTTATCAGCTAGAAATATCGTTGACCCCTCTGATAAAACAGAAGTACTCGTAAGGGCTTTAGCCTCGACGCAATTAGCCCTTCTTACTGAACGAATTTACACCAGTATTTGGGGAAGCCAAGTTAGAGTTTTACGTTTTTTAAACGGGCAAGAAAATGGTGTAGATATTTCCGCTCTACGGCCCTTTTATGAAGTAGCCAAAAGTGATTACCCAGACTGGTACAAAGAACAGTCATTTGAAAGATGGTTGGGCTTTCTGACGTCCTACAATTTGATTACAGTGGAAAAAACACGGTACGTTATAACGGTCGCAGGACGCCAGTTTTTGAGATATATAGCCGAAGCAGGCAAGCCTGAGCGACTATACGGCTGACTTGCCCTCTTTTTAAGCTTTTAGCGCGTTGGCGCTGCGCGCAGCTTTCCGGTCGGTTGTGAAGAAAAACGCAGCGTTGGCCAGTGCGCCGATTACCAATCCATCGATGCCATAAGGACTATCGAGCAAATTCCACAAAAGCGCCGCCACAATACCCGCTGTCGCACCTATGACAAGACGTTTGCGGCTGACATAGGCCCCTAAGATCGCCGCCGCAAGAGGGATCAAGACAGTCGGAGCCCAGAAATTATAGGCATAAAGCAAAATGTCCAACACACTCGTAATGGTCAGCGCAAAAACAATAGACAAAACGCCAACCAACAAGGTAACGCCTTGCGCTATGCGCAGCTCTTTTTTGGAAGACAACTCTTTTTTCAACAGAGGGCGCATAATATCATTCGTAAAAGAAATAGCCGCACCGTTAAGGAAAGAATCCGCCGAGGACATAATGATTGAAATGATCGCAGCAATCACAATGCCTTGAAAAAAGGGCGGCAGAGATTCTTGAACAACATAAGGCAGCGCCAGATTAGCATTCAGCTCTGGATTTAACGCCAAAGCCACCAAACCGATCAGCCCTGTAATGGCAAAAAAAGGCACAGAGAACAAACCGCTTAGCATTGTGCCGCGAACAATTTCTTTTGTGTTCTTTCCTATCAGCAAGCGTTGCACATAAGGCGGGACCAATGTCTCGCCAAGGAAAAAAGCAACAAACAAAGCTGCCAAAGAAAGAAGCGCTTTGGGGTCGGTTGGTAATGTTCGGTGAGCATCTGGTGTCGCTTGGATGACAGCATCAAGACCGCCTGCATGCTGAATCCCAAAATAGAGTGTGAGCGGAAGACCAATGGCCAAAATAATAAACTGAAAAATATCCGTCCAAACGACAGAGCGCATACCGCCAATCGTGGCATAAAAAATCACGATGCCACAGCCGAGCATAATGCCCGTTTCACGCTCAACTCCCATAAAGAGATGGAACACATAGCCCATAGCACCAACTTGTGCGCCAAGAATACCGGCGCAAAGAAGAACCCCGAAAACACCACTGAAAATGCGCGCCCCTTTGCCATAGTGAGGCTCCATAATGTCACCCACCGAAATGGCATCTGGATAACGCTCCATGCGCGGCGCAATAAAGCGTGCAACCATCACTTCTTTGAGACTAAATCCCCACAGCGCCACAATATTGGCGATGCCAACCAAAAAAACTTTTTCTGCATTTCCTGTTGAAAAACCACCACCAATAAAAGAAGCCGACAAGGTAGCAAAAATAACCAACGCCCCAAAAGTTTTACCTGCCGTTGCATAATCTTTTATGCTCTTAACGCCCCTTCCTGCCCAAAGCCCCAGAAAAAGAACAATCGCAAGATAAACAAAAATAATAGTGGTTTGCATTGGAAACGTCCTTCGATCACAAAAACAAGCCGCATCGTATCATCATATAATACAGAGATGAAAGGGCGGTTTGGAAACACCTCTCACACCACATTCAACCGCATGAGACACGCACCTTTT
>DOBW01000007.1:3765-4664 GCA_003504035.1 Rhodospirillaceae bacterium
TCTTTATAAAAGGCGCAATCCATGTCTGAAATTAAAGCTTCCACTGAAACAACCTTGATTATTTTTGCTCTTGAAGAAGAATCACGGGGTCTGTTCGATAAGTTTAACGTCCTTTACACAGGCGTTGGCAAAGTCAATGCCGCGTACAATCTCATGTTAGGGCTGAATGCATGGAAAGAAAAACACGGCGCCTATCCTGAGCTTGTCCTTAATATCGGAAGCGCGGGATCCAGTCTCTTCAAACACGGCACCATTGTTAATTGCACACAGTTCATTCAACGCGACATGGATGCTACCGCTTTTGGTCATTGCCGCTTTGCTACGCCCAACGAAGATTCCTCACCTGTTTTTTCGGCGGGACTGCGCTGTGAAGAATTCACGCAAGCCGTATGTGGAAGCGGCGACAGCTTTGCCACAGACGGCACCATGCATGGCTGGAACACCGTAGATATGGAGGCTTACGCTCTGGCTAAAGTTTGCGTAGGCCAAAAAGTCCCCTTTTGCTGCTTGAAATATATTTCGGACAGCGGCGATGAAGACGCCTCGGGCCATTGGGACAAAGCCATGCTCTCCATGGCTCAGAAACTGCACAATGCCGTCAGCAATATCCTTAAAAAAAGCTAGGTTTTGTGCGCCTAATTGCGGCAAGTCTATACTTAAGACAAAAACGAATCATATAACGGGACTATTTTAGTGCTCATTTCTGGATAAAAATCCCTAAAAAAGAGATGGTTAAAACAAAGCACAAAAGAATCAGTCCCCTTAACGTGGCTCTGTGAAGAAAGTATTCGAAAGCCAAATCACTTTCGTGAATAATATAGCATGCTAATTGTTGGCCACAGCAAGCATTCAGTTGTGTGCTTTAAAGAGCCTCTTTGCATCCTTTATTTATAAAAAAA
>DOBW01000074.1 GCA_003504035.1 Rhodospirillaceae bacterium
TGCTTGATGAGAAGAAAGCTTTGCAAGAAAGACTAGAAGCTATTTTAGGCAGTAGTTTCATTCAGAATGCTGCTGAAGTTAAAGCTGTGCGCGAAGGAATGTCTGTGCAGGGCTATGCTTGTTTGCCAACAGCACATCGCGCAACATCACGAGACCAGCATCTTTTTGTTAATGGCAGACCTGTGCGTGACAAGCTTCTTTTGGGGGCTGTTCGTGGTGCTTATGGCGACTATTTGCCAAGGGGGCGTTATCCGGCTGTTATTTTGTTTTTAAATGTTCCTATGTGCGAGGTGGATGTGAATGTTCATCCCACCAAAGCTGAGGTGCGTTTTAGTGATGCTGCGCGGGTGCGCGGTTTGGTTGTTGTGGCCATCAGAGAAGCACTTAATGGTGCTTCTCAATTTACAACAAGTACATTGGCGCCGACAGCTTTGGAATCTTTTCAGCCTTTGGTTCATGCCAAGTCTTCTGCCGGTTTTTCGGATTCAGGTTTTTTGTCCGAGGCGCCACCTTTTGTCCGTGTGAGTGAAACAGAAAACCCTGCAATTTCTTTTGGAAGGCTTGGCGGTGCGGTGGCGCAGGTCCATGAGACTTTTATTATTTCTCAGACACCCGATGGCTTGCTTATTGTCGATCAGCATGCTGCGCATGAGCGCATTGTTTATGAGCAAATGAAGAAAGATTTGAAGGAAGGGGATATGAAGCGGCAAATTCTCCTCATTCCTGAAGTTGTCGAAATGGATGAGGCGGCGGCGTCTTGTTTGCTTGATCATGCGCAAGAGCTTGAACAATTAGGGCTTGTGGTTGAGGCGTTTGGTGGGGCCGTCTTGGTGCGTGAAATTCCTGCGCTTTTGGGGCAGATGGAGATGAAAGAACTTCTCGTCGATCTTGCTCAGGAGCTTGTGGCCTATGAAAAATCGAGCGCACTTGAAGATAAAATATTGGCTTTGTGCGCGCGCATGGCCTGTCATGGTTCGGTGCGGTCGGGGCGCAAGCTGAATGTTGATGAGATGAATACCCTTTTGCGCCAAATGGAGGAAACGCAAGGTAGCGGCCAATGCAATCATGGTCGCCCGACTTATGTAGAAATGAGCCTTTCTGATTTACAAAAACTTTTTGATCGGAAATGAAAGGAGGTCTCTATGCGTGATCCTAGCGAAGAAAAAGAGTTACCTCTTGTTTTGGTAACGGATGATGATCCTCTCATGCGCCGTTTTCATGAAAAACTTTTAAAAGATATTGCGCGCATCACGATGGCCACAGATACCTATGAGGCAGAAGAAAAGATGCATTCTCTTCATCCGGCATTGGTGCTTTTGGATGATATTATGCCCAATTGTCCAACTGGTCTGACGTTGCTTGAAAAAGTCAAAAAAGACGAAGCTCTTGCCGATATTCCTATTATTATGGTGACGGCAAGCAACAAAAAAGAAGAAGTTATGCGAGGTCTTCAAGCTGGAGCTTCGGCTTATATTACAAAGCCAGTTGATTCTGTTGCGCTTAGGAAAGCGGCGTGCGCCGAGCTGGACAAGCGCAGCAAGGTTGTCTGGATTGTTATGCAGGACAAAGTTTTAGGAAAAGCGCTGGAAGAATTATTTCTCAGACTCAAATGTGAGGTTCTTTTAAGCGCGAGCGAAGAAGATGTTGAGGCCGAAAAATTTGATCGAAGCCCCGACCTTGTTCTTGTTGGGCGCGTATCAGAAGAAAAAACAGAACGTCAGCAATTTGAAGAAATAAGAACAAGACCTTTTTGCAACGATGTTCCTCTTATTCTTATTGCACAGGATGAAGAAGCCGGAGAGGGTTTAAGCGCACCTTTTTCTTTTCTACTTGCGCCGGTGGAGGCACAGGAAGTTGCTCTTCAGGCTGCGCGTTTGATGCGATCCTCTTAAATATCAACCGCTGTGAGTTTGCCTTTTTTAACAACGAGCGCAAGGTCGCCCCTTTTGAGAGCAAGTGCTGTTTCCCCAAAAAGTTTAAGCCGCCATCCGGAAAGCGTTTTGATATCTGGTTTTTCTTCGCTGGCCAGTCTTTCCAAATCTTTACTGGAGGCAATCAGTTTAGCGGCAACGTCATGTTCATCGCTAACCTGATGGAGAAGAACTTTCAAAAGATCAAGAATGGCTCCTGTTCCGTTGCGCGGAGATAGGCGTTTTGTTTCAGCTTCAGGGCATTCCTGTGCAGAATAAGCTAGCCCGCGCTTAACAGCGTCTAAGAGTCCTGCGCCATGGCGGCTTTTGACAAAACCTGCATTGATGCCGCGCGTATGTATCAATTCTTCTCTGTTTTTCGGGGCGTGGCTGGCAATTTCGATAAGAGAATTATCTTTGATAAGGTGACCACGTGGAAGATTTGATTTTTGCGCTTCAATTTCACGCCAAGCGACCAGCTCACGCAGGATGGCGCGTGCATGGGGCTTGCTGGATCTTAATTTGAGCTTTTTCCAAAGCGTGTAGGGGTCAATTTGATAGGTATCAAGATTGGTTAGAACATCTATTTCTTCGCGCACCCAATCTTGGCGGTCTGTTTTTTCAATTTTGGCGCTGAGTTTTTCATAAACTTTACGCAAATGGGTGACATCGGCTATGGCGTAATTGATTTGGGAGGGAGTAAGCGGTCTTCTGGCCCAATCGGTAAATCGGCTTGTTTTGTCTATTTTTGCATTGGCTAATTTTTTAGCCAAGGTTTCATAACTGGCGGCTTCACCAAAACCGCAGACCATGGCAGCGACTTGCGTGTCAAAAAAGGGTGCAGGTACGCGGTCTGTCAAATTGACAAAGATTTCAATATCCTGTCTCGCGGCATGGAAGACTTTAAGTATTTTTGGATTGTCGAGTAAATCAAAGAGCGGCGTAAGATCAAGCTCTTCGGCCAAAGTGTCAATGGCGGCGGCGCTTTCGGGCCCACCAAGCTGGACGAGGCAGAGCTTGGAGTAATAAGAACGCTCACGCATGAACTCGGTATCAACGGTGACAAAATCCGCTTTGTCGAGCGAGGCACAAAAGGTCTGGAGCTCGGCTGTTGTCGTAATAAAACTCATATTTGCTCTAATACGAAATAATGATAGCCCCGACAACAGGATAAATTATCCAAATTTGTTTTTGGGTGTTCCAGCTGTTTTAG
>DOBW01000026.1 GCA_003504035.1 Rhodospirillaceae bacterium
CAATAAGCTCACGCGCACGCTTCGAATCATCACAGCAATTAATAGCACCGCGAAAAGTTGCTGCCTCGGGCAACCCTTTAGAGTACCAGCCCATATGTTTACGTGCAATACGCAGACCCGCTTTTTGACCATAAGTTAAAAGCATGTCTTCAAAATGTGCGCAAACAACGGCATATTGTTGAGCAAGAGAAGGCTGCGACGGCGCAACACCTTTTTGCAAAAAATCCATCATCTGGCGCAAAAGCCACGGACGCCCATAACAGCCGCGACCAATCATGACACCATCTGCCCCCGATTGCGCCAGAGCCGCAACAACATCTTCCTCATTTTCAATATCGCCATTGACGATCACGGGTATTTTCAAAGCTTCCTTAACTTCACGAATGCGCGCCCAATCTGCTTTTCCTTTATAGAACTGATTGCGCGTACGCCCATGCACCGTCACCATTTTCACGCCCGATTCTTCGGCAATCTTTGCCAAACGCGGGGCATTGATCGCCTCACCGCTCCACCCCAAACGCATCTTCACTGTAACAGGAACTTTGACAGCCCCCACAACGGCTTCAAGAATGCGCGCCGCTTTAATCTCGTCCTTCATGAGCGCACAACCGGCATCACCGTTCACAATTTTTTTGACAGGACACCCAAAATTAATATCGATCACCCGTGCGCCTCTGTCTTCGTTTAACTTCGCGGCTTGAGCCATCACGGACGTGTCACTACCCGCAATTTGAATGGCCAGAATATCATTCTTTCCCGCTGGCTTAATCATTTGAAGCGTTTTGCTCACCTCACGGATCATTGCCTGAGAAGCAATCATTTCCGAAAAAACAAGCCCTGCTCCAAAGCTACACACACGCCGCCGGAAAGGCGCATCGCTTACCCCCGCCATAGGAGCCAACAAAACAGGCACATCTATCACCTCACCGCCAAGATGAATTGGTGGAAGCGAAGGAATTAAAGGAATTGCTGGGTCATTATCCATCTCAGAGAAATAGCATCTGCCTAAAAAATAGGCAACAACAAGCTCTTGCTTTAATTATGGCAACGACTAATTTGATACCCATGACCCTATGTACAACCCTCATCGTCGCGGCTGGCTCTGGCACGCGTTTTGGCAGCCCTACGCCCAAGCAATATCAGGATATGGGCGGCATGCCGATCCTACGGCGTTCTATTCTTGCTTTTTTGAACCATCCGCACATCACGGATGTTCAAATTGTCATCAGCCCTCAACATCGGGATTTATATGATCGCGCTACCCAAGGCCTTGATCTGCCCAAACCTGTCAATGGCGGCGCAACACGGCAAGATTCTGTGCGCCTTGGCCTTGAAGCTTTGGCGACACGAGAAAACCAGCCCGACCTTGTGATGATCCATGATGCCGCAAGACCTTTGATTGACGCCAGCACCATTACCGATGTGCGCAAAGCTTTGGATAAGGCCCAAGGTGCCATCGCAGCAAAACCCCTTGTCGACACGCTCAAAAAAGCACAAGACGGATGCATTATAGACACCATTGACCGCACCCATCTGTGGCAAGCCCACACGCCACAAGCTTTTCATTTTGAAAAAATACTAAGCGCCCATGAAGCCGCCAAAGGGCTTGAGCTTACCGATGATGCTGCCGTGGCAGAGAAAGCAGGCCTTACCGTGATCCTCGTCCCTTCCAATCCAGATAATATGAAAATCACAAACCCTGATGATCTGAGCCGTTTGGGCCGTCTTTTAGGCCAAAACTTCAGTGATGTCCGAACAGGCCTTGGCTTTGATGTGCACCGTCTGATTAACGGCACCGAAATCCATCTCGGCGGACTAACCTTGCCCCACGACAAATCACTTGAAGGACATTCAGATGCCGATGTAGTGCTACACGCCATTACAGATGCGCTTCTTGGCACCATGGCCGCAGGAGATATTGGCACGCACTTTCCGCCTAGTGATCCTCAATGGAAAGGCTGTGATAGCGCGCGTTTCGTGCACCACGCCGTGCAGGAAATTAATGAGCGCGGCGGCCTGATTGCGCATGTCGATGTTGTCATCATGTGTGAACAACCCAAGCTTGGCCCTCACCGTGAAGCCATGCAAAAACGTGTCGCCGAGCTTTTGGAAGTAGAGCTTCATCGCGTCAGTCTTAAAGCCACAACAACCGAACGGCTTGGTTTTACCGGACGCGAAGAGGGNNCGTTGCCACCGTGAGATTTGAGGGCTGAGGTGCGTTTTCCACCCGACATTGAAGAACTGGCAACACAGGTTATCTCGCTTTATACAAGAGAAGACAAAAAAATATGTACGGCTGAATCTTGCACTGGCGGCCTTATTGCCGCCGCCATCACCTCTGTTGCTGGATCTTCTGCTGTGTTGGAACGCGGGTTTGTTTCTTATAGCCACGAATCTAAAACAGAAATCCTAGGCGTGCTGCCTGAAAAAATAGAGCGCTTTGGTATCGTCAGCGGCGAGATTGCCGAAGAAATGGCTCAAGGCGGGTTAGATTTTTCACAGGCTGATGTGGCCCTTTCCATCACGGGCATCGCAGGCCCTGATGGCGGTACAAACGACACCCCCGTAGGCCTTGTTTATTTAGGTGTTGCCACACGCGAAGGCGCACAATTTCACTTGCAGTGCAATTTTTCTGGTACGCGCGATCAAATCCGCC
>DOBW01000019.1 GCA_003504035.1 Rhodospirillaceae bacterium
AAACTTTGAAAGTGCTAACATCTATTTCACCACGAATAATGCGCGGCTCCTTGGAAGAACTTTCCCCCTTAATCTTCAATTCGCCGCCAGAAACACCACCGGAAAAACCCATGCCTTTCAGCGCCAAACCAAAATCATTCGAGAGCAATGAAAACTTCCGTATGTTGCCTTCCTTAAAGAGAGAGAGAGCTACGGGCACCTTCCCTTGAGCAGACCCTTTAAGAAGAATTTCATCCCAGCCTATCTTGTCGCGCGCAGCATGACCTTTAATGTTTGTGATAAAGCCTTCCGCGCTCGTATAAAGCGTTTCCAGATTTAAATCATAATTTCTCGGCCTCGGATCAGGGCTTTGCTTACCGTCACCGCCCCGCAAACCTGTAACATCAAAGGATTTACCCTGCACAGAAATATCTACGGGCGCACCCTTTTCCATCAGCTTAGAAAAACTAACTTTTGAATCAGACCGCCCCACGACAAAAGGATCAAATTGGGCTCTAATAAGTTTTTTGGTCTTGCTGTCAAGCTGGGCTGTTCCTTGAACATTGACCTTCTCACCCTCAAGACTTATGCGCGAGATTTGAATGTTTTCATCCTTAGAAATCTCCATCGCAAGCGAAAACTTGGCCTTCTCTCCTTCTGGTTTATCCCAATTGAAATCATCAAAACGCACGGCAGCATGACGCAAAGAAACTTCGCCATCAAGCGTTGAGAAGCCTTCATCGGTCTGTGCATAATGCACTGTCAAAGGTGTTACACCATCAACAGAAAAGCCCTTGATAAGCCCTGACTCTTTCCATGCCTCGCCATTCACTGAACCAATAAGCGTGCCTTGATGAAGCGGCTCTTTGATATAAACATTATTCCCAAAAGACGTTTCCCAAGAAAGCATCAGAGGAATACGACCGAGAAGAATGGGACCATCAAGAGAAAAACCATCGCTTCCCAAAACAAAATCAAGTTGACCGTCTGTAATTTCAAGATCAGGAACAATCTTTTGTGAACTAAAATCGGTAAGCTTAGCTTCAGCCTCAACATCGACATCTTTAAGATAAAGATCAGCAAGCAAAGGCATACTAAGGGTCAAAACACCATCCGTGGTGCCGCCCATATCTTCTGGCTCAAGCCCAAACTGTTCGGCATAGCCCAAAGGAGGCCCTTTAATGCGTTCAATCACAGCACGCGTTGGGCCAGAAAGTTTCACAGGAATAACAATTTTTTGTACTTCTTCGGAAAGATCGCTCATCTTGATTGTAAAGGGATGAAGGATAAGCTCTTCTGATTGGCCGCTTAAAATATCTATGTCCATTTTGGAAAGATCAAACCGTGCCTTCACATCAACCCCATTAATGGGAGTCATGCCTTTTAGATAAAGAACATCAGCGCCCTTGGCTGCAATATTGCCCTCAGCTTCTTGAAGAGAAGAGTTTGGCAGATCATTCCAATCCATCTGACCACGAAAAGTAATTTCTCCTTTTGTAAAAACACCTTTGCTTAGACTTTCACCAATCCAAATCCGTGCATTGGGAAGTACAGCCTTCGGCCAAAAATCGACAAAATGATCCATAAGAACATTTTCGACCGTCAAACGCGCCCAAAAAGCATAATCTTGCCGCGGATGGCGCCACAACTCATCCTTGGGCAAAGGCGCTTTGGCCTCCGCCTCAAAAGAAAGTTTTGGTCCGCCCAGATCAATTTCACCGTGGGTTAAAACCCAGCTATTTTTTATTTTATTAAAACCACCCTTTAAGAATGCTTTTTCAACTTTGCGCGGTGTGTCCCACAGTTCAGAGCTTGCCAATTCTCCCGCAGCGCCTTCAATTTCTATATCGGCATCAACAACCCTCAAAGAGCGGTTTGTTATAAGTTTTACTTTTCCTGAGAGCGGAAGATCAATCACCTCAAGCCCTTCAAGGCCTTGCTCTTTAAGCGCCAAAGAAGCGGGGTTAATGTCTTGAAAAGATAAACCGGCCTGATGCTGCTTTTTCTTAAAGTCATAATCATAGGAAGCCTGCACGTAAATAGGGCGGTCTTTTTGTGCAAGTTCTATTTTTGCCTGCCCTGTGGAGCTTCCTTTTTTATGCAACAAGGAAATTTCTGGAATAGAAAAAACGACATCCTTTTTTATAAGTTTATCGTGAATAAAAAGCGTTGCCTTCTTAATATCAATTTTTTGTTGCAAGGATTCATGCGCCAGTTCATCAGCCATATCTTGCAAAAGAGGCATTACCTCAATGCCAGAAGCATTCTCTTTGCCCTTTTCTCCTCCCAAAGATAAAGCACCTGAAGAATGCCGCGTCAGCCAAAAACGAGGTGACTCCGCGCTCATCTCCACCGGCAAAACGCGGCCTCGCAAAAAACTCCAAATGTTGATCTTTAGGTGCATTGAAGGAAAAGTGGATAAGCGCACGCCTTTAGAATCAACTAGCTCCACTTTTTTGCAGGAAAGATCCAGCGTGTATTTTCGGTTATCCCACGATAAAGAGGTCTGCTCGATACGCGCCCGTGCCTGCGGCACAAGATATGAAAAAGCCACCTCAACATAAGGAGTTAAATCTCGCGTATCGAGTGGCTTGGAAGAAAACCACCACGCGCCAAAGACCAGCGCCAAAGCCATAAGAGCAAATAGGGCCGCCAGAGATCCAAGGGTAATTCGAACAAACTTTCCCATCCGAAGATCATATCGCCGCACTGCGCAACTGTCATGTGAAATTAGCCTCAAAAAGCTCTGGAATAGTAAGGGGTTAAGTGCTTTATTGCAGGAGAAAGGTTCCATCCATGACAAGAAAACCAAATATCCTTACACCAAGCAGCGAATCCCTTTATCTTGCAGCGCAAAATTTGCGGCTAGGAAAGCTTGTCGCCTTCCCAACTGAAACGGTTTATGGCCTCGGCGGAGATGCCACAAATGACCGTGCCATTGCCTCCATTTACGCAGCAAAAGGGCGGCCTCAATTCAATCCTTTGATTGTCCACATTGCGGATAAG
The DNA here is from genome assembly GCA_003504035.1 of Rhodospirillaceae bacterium. Taxonomy (GTDB): domain Bacteria; phylum Pseudomonadota; class Alphaproteobacteria; order UBA9219; family UBA9219; genus UBA9219. The sequence continues at coordinate 2,986 of DOBW01000019.1, forward strand.
AAGGAAGCACCTGATCTCGTTATTTGGAACAAATCCGCCGAAAAACTCGCCGACACATTCTGGCCTGGACCTTTAACTCTCGTTTTGTCACGCGCTCCGGACTCGCCCATAGCTCTTCTGGCCAGTGCCGGACT
>DOBW01000017.1 GCA_003504035.1 Rhodospirillaceae bacterium
TACGGCACACGAAACCTATGACGATGCTATGACAGAGACCAAGCAAATGTTAGAAGTTTATCGCGCCTTTGCCGAAGAGTTTTTGGCGCTCCCTGTCATTACGGGTGAAAAAATTGCTGCCGAGCGTTTTCCCGGAGCCGAGACAACTTTGTGCATCGAAGCCATGATGCAAGATGGGCGCGCCCTTCAAGCAGGAACATCCCATCATCTTGGGCAAAACTTTGCCAAAGCGTGCGACATCAAGTTCCAATCACGCGACGGAAAACTGGAACATGTTCATACAACTTCATGGGGAGCCTCGACACGTCTTTTAGGCGCCCTTGTCATGACACATGCTGATGATAACGGCATGAAAATGCCGCCGCGCATTGCCCCTTGGCAAGTTGTCATTCTGCCCATTTTACATGGCGATGCCAATCCAAAAGAAGTCATGGCCTATTGTGAACAATTAAAAGCCGAACTTCTCAACGAAACCTTTGATGGCGGAGAAATCCGCTCCAAAGTGGATGCTCGCGACATCGCCGTTGGAGAAAAGCGTTGGTCATGGATTAAAAAAGGCGCGCCTTTAATTATCGAAATTGGTGCCAAAGACATGGCGGCGCGCAAAGTTTGCGTGACGCGCCGCGATAAACTAGATCAAGGCAAGCGCTTTGACGAGCGCGTTTCTTTTGTTGGCCATATTGGGCAAGAACTCGCCGAGATTCAACGCGGCATGTTTGATTCCGCCCTCGCCTTTCAAAAAGAGCGCACCGTATCCAACATCACAGACTGGAGCGCCTTTGAAGCCTATTTCTCTAAAGGCGAAGACAATGATTACACGGGCGGACAAGGTTTCGTGCGCGCCAAATGGTGCGGCGATGAAGAAACGCTCTCAAAACTTGATCCTCTTGGCGTGACGGTGCGGTGTATTCCCTTCGATCAAGACGGCAAAGAAGGCACCTGCGTTCTAACAGGCAAGCCAGCCACACAAGACGTTATCTTCGCCCGCGCGTATTAATGGAGCATTCCTTATGATTTTTTCTCCCTTCGAACGCATGGTCGCTTGGCGTTATCTGCGCGCACGTCGGCAAGAAGGTTTTATCTCCATCATTAGCTGGTTTTCTTTGCTTGGTATTGGCCTTGGCGTCGCAACATTAATTATTGTGATGTCCGTCATGAACGGCTTCCGCGCCGAGCTTTTTGATCGCGTCCTCGGCCTTAATGGACACCTTAACGTCTACAACATGAACAGCGGCCCCCTCACCAACTATCAGCCGCTTATCAGCAAGCTTGAAAAAGTTGAGGACGTTTTACAAGTTTCTCCCGCCATCGAGGGGCAAACGCTCATTTCACATAAAGGGGCTGCCTCTGGTGCACTTGTGCGCGGCGTCGCGCCTGAAATTCTGCGCGAACGCAAGATCATCAGCGAACATATTACCGATGGCTCTCTCGATCAATTTCAAAAGGATGGCATCGCGGTAGGGGGCCGCATGGCAAGCCGTCTTGGCCTGCGCGTAGGCGACAAATTAACGCTTATCTCGCCCACAACAAAAACAACTGTCTTTGGTTCTGCCCCGCGCATGAAGGCCTATCCTATTGCTGCCATTTTTAATGTTGGCATGTATGAATATGATAATAATTTTATTTTTATGCCGCTTGATGCCGCAAAAACTTTCTTCCGTACTTCTGGAGGGGTTTCACATTTAGAAATCTTCATCACGCAACCACACAACTTTAATAAAATAAAAATGCGTGTTGTAAATGCCTTGGGCAGCACCCCCACGCGCTTACTTGATTGGCAACAAAGACACTCCAGTTTTTTCACAGCCCTTCAGGTTGAGCGCAATGTTATGTTCTTAATCCTCACCTTGATTATTATTGTGGCCGCCTTCAACATTATCTCTGGCCTGATTATGCTGGTGAAAGATAAGGGCCGTGACATTGCCATTCTTCGCACCATGGGTGCATCACGCGGGATGATTCTGCGCATCTTCTTTTTAGCAGGTGCTAGCGTTGGCGTTGTTGGCACCACGGCAGGGCTTGCCCTTGGCGTTGCCTTTGCTAAAAACATCGAGCATATACGTCAGTTTCTGCAAAACATAACAGGCACCGAGCTTTTCTCTGCCGAGATTTATTTCCTCTCGCACCTTCCTGCCATTTTAGATTGGAATGAAGTTCTTCAAGTTGTTCTTATGGCCCTATGCCTTTCCTTTTTGGCAACCCTTTACCCCTCGTGGCGCGCCGCCAAACTAGACCCTGTGGAGGCGCTTCGTTATGAATAATTTTGTTCTTGAACTTGACAATATCTGCCGCAGCTTTACGCAAGCCGGAAATAAGCTGGACATTCTGCGCGGCTGCATACTTCAAATTAAGGCAGGAGAAAGAGTCGCGCTTATTGGTCCTTCCGGCGCAGGCAAATCAACACTTCTTCAAATCGCTGGACTCTTGGAAGCGCCCAGCAAAGGTGATGTTTATATTGACGGACAAAAAGCGGCAGCGCTTGCGGAATCTGAACGCACACACCTACGCAGTCAAAAAATTGGGTTTGTTTATCAACTCCACCATTTGTTGCCAGAGTTTTCAGCGCGTGAAAACATTATCTTACCACAGATGATTGCAGGCGCTTCCTTGAAACAAGCCGGCATACGTGCCGATGAGCTTCTTGAGCTGGTTGCCCTTTCCCCCCGCGCACAGCACAGACCAGCCGAGCTTTCCGGAGGAGAGCAACAACGCATCGCCATTGCACGCGCCTTGGCCAACCATCCCGCTCTTTTGATCGCAGACGAGCCAACAGGAAACCTTGATCCACATACAGCTAACCATGTTTTTTCGCTTCTTCAAGATCTTGCTTTACACCAAAATCTTGGACTCCTCATGGCGACACACAATCGTGACCTCGCCCAGCGCATGGACCGAATCGTAGAAATAGACGAAGGTCAACTTCTTCAATTATAGTCTTTCCAATTTGCTTTTGCACAAGGCACAAGAATCGATGCTGTAACGATTGTGTGGGGATAAAAGGGAAAGGCTATAGTGTTTACAAAGACACTGTGGCACAAATAAATCGGCGGCAAATGTTCAAAGGTTGCATGAAAGCCGCTCTCCAACATACTGAGAATTAACCATAAAACGGCAAATCCTCTGTTTTTTTTTAGCTAGGACTTATATTGACACGTTGTTTTTGCAACTGCATACTGCCGCCATTCTTTTCTTATCAGGAGATAACTGTGACTTCTCTTTCTTCTTCGCGCCTTTTGTCTTCCCTTCTTCTTGCAGGGGTTTTTGTCTCGCTCTCACATCCGGCTCTCGCCGTAACAGACGAAGATATTCAGAAACTACAAAAGAGCATTGAAAAACAGGAAACTCTTATTAAGGCCCAGCAGAAATCTCTGAACGCCCAAAACAAA
>DOBW01000114.1 GCA_003504035.1 Rhodospirillaceae bacterium
GCCACACATAAGAAACACTCAAAAGAAAAAGGGCTGCTGGAAAACCAGCAACCCTTCTTTAGGATCATTTCCAGATTACCAACAATCTACTACAACCTCTCCACCAAAATACTCACTTGCCTTTCCTGAGACATACCCTTTATCCAAAGACCTACAGTAACGTGCTCCGCATGTATTGGCCCATCGGTACATTCTGTAGACCCAATTGGCATCCGATGAATCTTCTTTAATCCATGGATCATCAATAGTTTCGATTGAACATGCTGTTGAAACTATGGCTGTTGTGGTGTGTATCCGCACCGTCTGATCCCTACAAACAGCATTGCCATCTTCAATGCCTGTAAGCACTTGACCGGTTTCACAGGAAAGCGTCAGACTGGATGTTGTGCCCAAAAGTGTACAATAGGGAACACCATCAATAATTTTTTGAAGAACCTGTCCGTTTGGACAAGATGCGGTCAGAGATGCGGTTCCTGTTCCAATATCGACACAAGTTACTGTTCCATTGTCAATTTTTTGAACAGCTTTACCCGTTGGGCACTTTACTTCTGTTGTATCACCACTATCAACATTAATACAGGTAACGGCTTCACCAGAAACTTTCTGAATAGCTTTTCCTTCACCACAAACAAGGGTTGAGGCTGCTGCAGATTTGATATTAATGCATCTGGGGGTTGTGCTGCCTTTAATTTCTTGAATGGCATAACCCTCGGCACATTTAATGGTTGGAATGGGTGGTGTGATGCATTTTGCGATGCCATTCTCAATGCCTGAGATGACTTGTCCTGTAGGGCATCTTGCTGGTGTGGTAGATACGGCAGGAGAAGGGTTTGTGCACTTAAGGCTTCCTTTAACCCACGTCAGGCTCTGACCATTAGGACATGCACTACTGCCTGATTGGCCTATGGGGGGGAACAGTTGTCCTGGAGAAGATGCTTGTGCTGGAGAGACATATCCGAGCAGCAAGGCAGCTATAATAATAAGGAATATATGGCGCATGAAGAACCCCTATGCTTGAGATCAAATTTCTAAAAGTACCTTATTTGGCCCCACAGTGGTAAATATTTCATGAACTATTTTTCTATGTTCTTCTGATTGTCTTCTCGTGACTTTGGGAAGCGTATCCGTTAAAGCTTGATTCTCAATGTGTTAATAAGGAATCGCTGTTGTGGATATCAAAGGGTTTCTCCTCCGTTTTTTTGCTGCTGTTGGTCTTATCTTACCTTTCTTGATGGGGCTGTTGCTTTGGCGTGTGGCTAACAGTGATTTATGGCCCCAGCAGTCTGCTCAGGAACTGCCCGACCAGATTGTGCTTGAGCTTGATTTAACGCACCCCTTGGTTGAACAATCTTCGGGCTTTGAGCTGTCTCTTCCCGCCTTGATGGAGGAAGGCGCAAGCCAACCCTTTTTCCCCATTGCGATTGCGCTTAAAAGAGCCAAAGAAGACCCGCGTGTTAAAAGTGTTGTGGCCCATTTGGGTCCGCATACCCCTTCCCTCGTGCATGTGCAGGAGCTAGCCGCTGCGCTTCAGGATTTCCGTAAGAGTGGCAAGCCCTCTTATATTTTTAGTGCTAGTTATGGCGCTTTTGGCCCTGGTGGTGTGAGCTATTATCTTGCCAGCCAGTTTGAACATATTTGGCTTCAGCCTGTGGGGTCCGTTGCGCTTACGGGCATGGGGATCGAAGCACCTTTTGCTAAAACAGCACTTAAGGAATGGGGTGTGAAAACAGATTTTCTCCGCCGCGAAGAATATAAATCAGTCATGGAGAACGTGTCGCGTGATGCCTTTTCTCCGCCCGTCAAAAAGAACATGCAAAGCATGATGCAGAGTTTAGCAAGCCAAATGGCTAAAGGTATTGCTAAGGGCCGCAAGATAGAACTTAAAAAAGCGCAACAGTTTATGGCTGAGGGACCTTACACCGCAAATGAGGCTTTGAAGAAAGGTCTTGTGACGCAGATTGGCTATGAAGACGAAATGATGGAAAAAATTAAAGAAGAAGCGGGGAAAGAAGGAAAGCGTGTTGAAGCAGAAACCTATCTTTATTTGTCAGGCGAAGAGAAGGATGAAGAAACCAAAGCCGATGTAGCCCTGATCTATGCCGAAGGGATGATTGCTGAGACTCCTGCCAAAGGGCCTTACCGTGTGGCGCAGGATAGCGTCATTGATGCTGCTTCTGTCATCAATGCTTTTAAAGTTGCGATTAAGGATGAGGATATTAAGGCCATTCTTTTTCGTGTGAACTCTCCGGGAGGATCTCCTGTGGCTTCGGAGTCAATGCGCCGTGCCCTTCTCATGGCCAAGGAAGCTGCGAAGCCCGTTTTTGTTTCAATGGGCCGCGTGGCGGCTTCGGGGGGGTACTGGATAGCCATGGATGCTCATCATATTGTGGCTGATCCTGCGACTATTACTGGTTCTATTGGCGTTGTGGCTGGTAAGATCGTTCTAGGCGGTCTTTATGACAAGCTCGGCATTAAGTGGGATTCTTTTGTTACTGACGAAAATGCCCAGATGTCATCAACGCGCCAAGTTTTTTCTCCTCGGGCGCGGGAGCGTATGAACGCCATGATTGATGAGACTTATAGAATCTTTACGGACAATGTTGCCGCCGCTCGTAAAATTCCGAAGGAGAAAATTGCTGATGTTGCTAAAGGCCGAGTCTTTACGGGTGAGCAAGCTTTGAAAGTTGGGCTTGTCGATGAGCTTGGCGGGATGGAAACAACCGTAGCTGCAATCAAGAAAGAACTTAAACTTGAGCCAAACGACAAGATAGCTCTTGTTCCTTTGCCACCACCAGAGACGCCACGCGCTATGATGATGCAGCTTGTGCAGGAGTTTATGTCCGGTAGTGTCATGATAAAGGATATTTTTAGTCAGCTTTTACAGGTAAAATCGGTACTGGGTGTTTTTCTTGATGCGAGCGAATCTACAAACGGACCTTCTGTCCGCCTGCCCTTTCGTACTTCTTATTAATTTTCAAAGTGCTTCTGGCTGGCACGCCAGTAATCATATCCTGTGAT
>DOBW01000176.1:0-318 GCA_003504035.1 Rhodospirillaceae bacterium
TTTCTCTGTTTTGTCTTTTGTTTGTTGCTATTGAGCCTGTTGAGATGTGGGCAAGGTTCCGCCTTGTCCATCATATCCATAGGTTGGAGCGGCGTTTTATAGCCCAACGCTTGATGAAGACGTTCGGATTACCAACGCCAATATGGACCTATCCTTTACGATTGGAAACAAGGGAATGATCATTTCTGGTGTGGGGCACAAGATCAGGGGGAATGTGTGGTTTATGAACAAGCCAACGAAGAACGATCTTCACCCAACCATGAAACCTGTTGAGCTTGTTGAACGCGCTATTCGTAATATAGTCGTTTCAATTAAGAA
>DOBW01000176.1:329-3690 GCA_003504035.1 Rhodospirillaceae bacterium
TTTTGTCAAATTGAGCTGCGTAAGCGTACATTTGGTACGTGCGCAAGCGAAATTTGTCGAAATCTTCAAGCCGAATCCCGTCTGAAGACAGGAGTTTTAACCAATTAAGTGACAATAAAGGGAAGCTTTGGTTGAAAACGGCCCCATTAAGGGATATTCAAGAGCCAACAATCTCTTTTTCAGACCCTAAACCTATGGAAAAAACCATGACCGACACGTGCCCCATAGCCCGCGCTCTTATTTCTGTTTCTGATAAAACAGGTCTTGTTGGATTAGCCCAAGAGCTCGCCATTCGTAAAATAGAGATTCTCTCCACCGGCGGATCGGCGCAAAAACTGCGCGATGCGGGCGTCCACGTTATCGAGGTAAGTGACTATACGGGCTTTCCNNGAAATGATGGATGGCCGCGTTAAAACACTTAACCCCAAGATTCATGGCGGAATCCTCCAAAGACGTGACGACACCAAGCACCAAGAAGAAGCTTCACAGCATGACATCGGCCCTATCGATCTCGTCATTGTCAACCTGTACCCCTTCCGTGAAACCGTTTCACGAGGAGATGCCTTCGAAAAATGTATCGAGAATATAGATATTGGCGGTCCCGCCATGGTGCGCTCCGCCGCCAAAAACCACGCGGACGTTACGATTGTTACCGATCCCACGCAGTATGATACTCTTTTAAGCGAGCTTAAAGAACAAAACGGCGCCACCACACTTGATTTCCGCAAAAAACTTGCCGCGCAAGCCTTTGCCCATACAGCAAGCTACGATGCCGCTATTTCCAGATGGTTTGCGACGCAGCTAGGACAAGACTATCCCGAAACCATCACTGTCCCCGCAACCTTGCGTCAAACATTGCGCTATGGTGAAAATCCGCATCAAACGGCAGCCTTTTATGTCACGGACCAAACCACACCAAGTATTGCTTCCGCCATCCAGATTCAAGGCAAAGAGCTGAGCTACAACAACATCAATGACACGAATGCCGCTCTTGAAACCGTCAGCTCCTTCACACAAACACCGGCCATTGCCATTATTAAACACGCCAACCCTTGTGGCGTCGCCATCGGCCTCGATCTTTTGACGGCATATGAACGTGCCTTGGCCTGCGATTCTCTTTCCGCTTTTGGTGGCATCATCGCGTGCAACAGGCCCTTGGACAGGAAAACAGCCGCGGCTATTTGCAAGATTTTTTCTGAAGTTATCATTGCTCCAGACATAGATGACGACGCCAAAGAGCTTTTAGCTGCCAAGAAAAACCTGCGCATTTTACTCACACGCAACATGCCTGATGCCGCAGCAAAAGGACAAATCATCAAATCTGTCTCGGGCGGGCTTTTGCTTCAATCACGCGACAATCTCGTTTTAAATAAAAATGAGCTAAAATGCGTCACCAAACGCCAACCAACAGAAACAGAAATGAAGGATCTTATTTTTGCCTTCACTGTCACCAAACACGTCAAATCCAACACAATCGTCTATGCTCAAAATGGCGCAACGGTTGGTATTGGTGCCGGTCAAATGAGCCGCGTGGATGCCGCACGCATTGCCGCACGCAAGGCCGAGGACGCCGCAGAAACGCTTGGGCTATCAAAACCTTTAACACAAGGAAGTGTTGCCGCTTCAGATGCCTTTTTCCCCTTTGCAGACGGGCTACTCACCACCATCGAGGCAGGATCTACAGCGGTTATCCAACCCGGAGGGTCCATACGCGATCAGGACGTTATTGATGCGGCAGATGAAGCAGGGATTGCTATGGTTTTCACAGGCATCCGACATTTTTATCATTAAGGTTTGTGCACAAAGCAGAGTCGTTTCAATTTATTTTTCCCCAAGGCACGAGAAGCGATATGTATTATATAGAACCCTCTCTCTTGGCTGACACGAATTGACGCAGGAGATGGCGGCGACTATCTTCTTCTCAAAATTAAAAAGGATTACCTATGACACGCAAACTTTTCGGTACTGACGGTATTCGCGGACGCGCCAACGAAGAACCCATGACGGCCACAACAGCCCTTTCTTTAGCCATGGCTGCCGCTCAACTTTTTCGGCGCGGCGAGCATCGCCATCGTGTCGTTATCGGGAAAGACACGCGTCTTTCCGGTTATTTACTCGAACCCGCACTCACAGCCGGTTTTGTTGCACAAGGCATGGACGTCATTTTGCTTGGCCCCTTACCAACGCCTGCCATTGCTATGCTTACAAAAAGTCTGCGTGCTGATCTTGGTGTCATGATCTCGGCCTCACACAATCCTTATGAGGATAACGGAATTAAACTCTTTGGCCCCGATGGCCACAAGCTATCCGATAATTTAGAAGAAAAAATAGAAGAGCTGATGGACACGCCTCCAAAAAAGCTTGCTGCACCAAAGGATCTTGGCAAGGCCTCACGTCTTGCAGACAGCACAGGTCGTTATGTCGAGTTTGTTAAAAGCACATCGCCCTGCGGCCTTCGTCTTGATGATCTCAAAATTGTTGTGGATTGTGCCAATGGCGCAGCCTACAAAGTCGCGCCAACGGTTCTGTGGGAACTTGGCGCTGACGTTATTCCCCTTGGTGTTCAACCCAATGGCCATAATATAAATGAAAAATGTGGCGCCACCCAAACAGATGCCCTGCGCGAAGCCGTTGTTTTACATGGTGCAGATCTTGGCATTGCTTTGGATGGCGATGCCGACCGCTTAATGTTGGTAGATGAAAAAGGGCACGTCATTAATGGCGACCAGCTTATGGCGCTGATTGCCTTGGCGTGGAAAAAGGAGGGCCGCTTAAAAGGAAACAAAGTCGTTGCAACCATCATGTCCAATCTTGGCATGGAGCGCGCCCTTAAAAAGAACAACATCGAACTTATTCGCACACCGGTAGGTGATCGCTATGTTGTTGAAGCCATGACCGAACAGAACAGCAATCTTGGCGGCGAACAATCAGGTCATATTGTTTTAAGCGATTTTTCAACAACAGGCGATGGTCTTTTGGCAGCCCTGCAAATCCTTGCCGTCATTTGTGAAAAAAGAAAACCCGCTAGCGAAGTTTGCCGCATATTTGAACCCGTGCCCCAACTTCTTGAAAATGTGAAAGTCAGCGGCGAGGCCATGAATGATCCTGCTTTTCAGGCAGCCATAAAAAAAGCAGAAGAAAAATTAAAGGACACAGGCCGACTTGTGGTCCGCCCCTCAGGAACTGAACCGCTTGTGCGCATCATGGCCGAAGGTGATGATAGTGCTCTGGTCAAACAGGTTATCGGCGAGCTGGTAAAGCTTATCTCCGCATAGCCTTCAACATCTTTTTGGCATTATGCTTAAACATATCGAGATAGGTTGGTGCCTCTCCGTCAGGCAAAGACAATGTATCCGCATAA
>DOBW01000181.1 GCA_003504035.1 Rhodospirillaceae bacterium
CAAGAGCAATATCCGCATCATCTTGTATTTGTGCAGGATGAGCCACGCGCTTAACGACCCAGTCCCCGTCACCAATCAGCGTTCCATCCAAAGATTCGGCTAAAGCGGCCATTGTATAAGCTTTTGTCATGTTATCTTCACACTACTCTTTAATTAATGGGTCCTGACCCTTTGGAAGCATTGTCTTTCATACACGATAGGGCCATCTGCTTTTGCAGAGGGTTCTATGAAAACCGTCCTGAGCAAGGGCGGTTTTTCGCGGCGTAGCCAGCGCAACCTTCAAAAGGCTTTGCCTTTTGCAGAGTATTCTATAGTCTTAATGTGTAAAAACCAAGGCAACCTTTCTCGATTCTATGGGGTTATGATGCGCTCGATTCTGCTCGTTGTTATAGCACTTCTTCTGACCGCGCCAGCTCAAGCGAAGACGCCAGCGTCTCCGTCTCAACCGGAAACACGGGCGGTTTATGAAGAAAATGGCGATTTACGCTTTTGCCTTGCCGATAACCTCTATACGGATCAGCGCAAGATCTCGTTTGCCTACTCTCCGAAAGACGAGATCAATCTTGGGCTGACGATCCCTGACGGCCATTTCCAAAAGAAGCGCCGTTATGATCTGGACCTTGATCTTGGAGGGAAATTTTCTCGCAAAGTCAGGGCCATAGCCTTATCAGATGACACTTTACTTTTAGAAATGGGGACAAACCCTTCTTTCTCCAAAAATCTTAGGCAAGCCGCCGCGCTTTCTGTTGGTAAAGGGAGCCAAAAAATACATTTTGCCCTCCCTTATATGCCGCCACTTCTCAGCGCTCTGCAACACTGCGCCAAAGGCACACAAGCCCCCGCGCAGGTGGCGCCTGAACCACGTAAAACGGCCATGCCGCCAGCAGCCCCAGCAAAGCCCCCGCGGGAAGAAGTAAAGGAAGAAGATGGCAACCTGCCGCTGAAACTCCTATCCCTTCTGCAAAGTGCCGGATTGAAAGATATTACCCCCTTTCCCATGGATAATATCCCGCAAGAAAAGCGTGTGGCTGATTTTGTCTGGGAAACGGGGCCTGTTTTGGGCGGCATTCGAGAACAAACAGTTCCAGAAGGCCATAACCTTTCCCAGCTTATCGGCCTTCACCTGAAAGGTCTAAAACAAAAATGCGGCGGTGATTTCACGGCCTCAATCCAAAAGGAACAAACAGCCTCCCATGCCCTTCTTCGCTTTGTCGAGGCAAACTGCGCATTTCCAGAAGATTTGGCTAAACCTACGGTTATTGTAGCCCTTGCCTTTGCCCTTACGCCAGAGCGGGTGTTCACCGTTTTCACGCATGAGGGGCTAGAAAAAGACAAAGAGGCTATCCTCTCGGCACGCAATAAAATTGGAAAGCGGCTCCTGCGCGCACCCTTCTAAAGCCCAAAAATGGCTAAATTGCTGGAAAATCTTCTAAAAAGCCCCTTAGAGCGCCCCAAAAGGCTCTAAGCTTTATCGAAAATTAAGCGTTCACCGTTAATCTGGTTGCGGCTTCTTAAAAGAAGAAGTCCTCATTTGTGCCCAACTGGTTTGATTTTATGACTGAAGATTCCTCTTTTTCTCATCCGGCAAATATCTTGGCCGCCTCAGGCCACATAGGCTATAGCTGGGATTTGGTTAAAGATGAAATCATCTGGTGTGGAGCGTGGCAAGAAATTATAGGCGGAGAAACCATCGCCGCCCCCACCAACGCAGCAGGGTTTGCAGCACGTGTTCTGGCTAATGATCACCATCTGATTTTTAATGGAACAGAAGCGGCCTTTGACCGCACCTATCGGCTACTCGGATCAAACGGAGAGCTTGTTACCGTTCAGGAACATGGCACAACACATTTTGAAAAAGGCCATGCCGTTCGGCAACAGGGTATTTTACGCCGCACACAAAGTGAAGCTGGGCAGCACGCACCCAACTTTACAAGTCCAGACAGAGATCCGTTAACCGGACGCCCCAACAGAATGTGTTTTCTTGCCCTCATTGAAAAAATTATGAACGGGCCTTTGGATGTCCGAAAAAAAAGTGCCTATATGATTGTTGGCATCGATAAACTGGCTTTCATGAATGAAGCTATGGGGCCAAAAATTGTTGATCAGTTTCTTTGTGCCGTTGCCGATAGATTAAATGAATTATGCCCGACACGCTGCATTATTGGCCGCGTTAGCTCTGACACTTTCGGCATTCTTATGCCGGGGATGGAAAATGAAGTTGAAGATCTAGCCTTACGCATTATCGATAATTTTCACAGCCTCGCGATCACGGCAGAGCCTCTCTCGCTTCATGTTCCCGTTAGCATCGGGAGCTACGCTTTTGAAAACCGAAGAGCCGATGCACAAACGGTCATGATTTTGACAGAACAAGCGCTTCGGGAAGCACGCGACAGCGAAAGCAATCGTTATGTTATCTATTGTGAATCGCCAAGCAGGAGCCAACAAAACCGCACAATTCTAGAAATCGGAGAACTCGTCAAAAGCGCGCTTAAAAATGACAAGATCAAGCTCGCCTTCCAACCTGTTGTCGATGCAAAGACAGGTGAGATTATGTTTTATGAAGTTCTCTCACGTCTTTATAAAAATAATGGCCAGCTTATTCCTGCTTGTGATTTTATACCCGTGGTTGAACAGCTTGGCTTGGCGCCTGATTTTGATCGCCACATTCTCGGTAAATCACTTGAGGAAATGGAAGGCTGCGAGACGTTGAAACTTGCCGTCAATATATCTGGCCTGACCTCGGCCCTGCCAGATTGGCCTTGTTATGTTGAGAGCAAACTGTCAAGCCGCCCACATGTTGCAAGCCGCCTTATTATCGAAATTACTGAAAATGCCGCTGTTTTAAATATTGCAAAAATAAAAAATCTCGTAGAAACGCTTCGCAAAATGGGAAGCAAGGTCGCGCTTGATGATTTCGGCGCAGGCGCAACATCGGTGCGGCATCTGCGCGATTTATCTCTTGCCATTATGAAAATAGACCGCGACTTACTCAACAATATTATGCAAAGCCCCGAACAACAACATTTGGTACGCATGCTCACCAGCATGGCCCATGGTCTGGGGATTCAAACAGTTGCGGAAGGCATTGAAAGCGAA
>DOBW01000022.1:0-2471 GCA_003504035.1 Rhodospirillaceae bacterium
CGACCTTCGGTTTACAAAACCGCTGCTCTACCGCTGAGCTATGCCGGCCATCTGTGAATTGAAACGACTATAAATCTGGAACCACTTATTATAGGAAGGATAGGCTCTTGTCATCCCCTCTTGAAGTCTCTAGATTTTAACCATGTTTTTGAACCGTTTTCTTATCGTGTTGATTCTCTTTCTATCGGGCTGCGTAGCGCAACCTGTGCCGGAGAGTGAATCCCGCTATATTCCGCCGAGCAAGCCAGGGGGGCGGATGTGCACGTTTCAGTGCAATAAAGCTCTGGGGCGCTGCTTGCAGGGCTGTTCTCTCCAAAAAAGGGCCTGTTTTGTGGGGATGCAGACGCAGGCTCTTAAGGATTATGAGAAATATATGCAGGAACAGTTTAAATCCCGCCATGCCATGGATTTACGGGTAAGTGATTTTGAAAGGCCGGAGCGCTGCGCGCAATCATTTTGTCGTGGCGACTGTGAGAAGGCCTATAATGTGTGTTATACGAAGTGTGGTGGCCGGATTGAGGGAAATCCACGTCCGCCGCATCCGGCTTTATAAGGATTACGTATTATGCCCCCTGAATCCCTTCAACGCATGCGTCAGACAAAAATTGTTGCGACGTTAGGTCCGACTTCCTCTGATTATGATCAGATCAAGGCTTTATGTGATGCTGGTGTGGATGTCTTTCGTCTCAATTTTTCACATGGCACGGCACAAGATCATCGTGGATGTGCTGCAATTATCCGCAAGGTTGAAGAAGAGGTCGGGCGTCCACTTGGAATCTTAGCCGATTTACAGGGACCAAAATTGCGGCTTGGTACTTTTGAAGCAGATGAAATTAAACTTCAACAGGGCCAGAAATTTAGGCTTGATTTGTCACCGGAAGATGGAAACGAAACCCGTGCGCCTTTACCGCATCCTGAAATTTTTGCCATTCTTCAAAAAGGCAGCCAGATTTTATTAGATGATGGCAAGGTGCGTCTGCGTGTTGTGGAGAATGGCCATGATTTTGCCCTGACTGAGGTTGAGGCGGGCACGAAGCTGTCAAATCGTAAAGGCGTGAATGTGCCTAATGCTATTTTGCCGCTTTCGCCTTTAACGGAAAAAGATAGAGCCGATCTGGAAATAGCTTTAGAACTCGGTGTGGATTGGGTTGCCTTGTCCTTTGTGCAGCGTGCCGAAGATGTGATTGAAGCGCGTAAACTTATAGATGGTCGCGCTGCTGTTTTGGCCAAACTGGAAAAACCTGCTGCGATCAAGAGTCTTAAGGCTATTTTAGAACAAGCCGATGGTGTGATGGTCGCACGCGGCGATTTGGGCGTTGAGATGCCGCCCGAGGATGTTCCGCGTGCACAAAAGCTTATTCTACGTGAAGCGCGTTATGTTGGTAAGCCTGCTATTGTTGCCACGCAGATGCTGGAGTCCATGATTTCTGCACCAACACCAACGCGTGCCGAGGCTTCGGATGTAGCAACAGCCGTTTATGACGGTGCCGATGCGGTTATGCTTTCGGCAGAAACGGCCAGTGGTGCTTATCCGGTTCAGGCTGTCGCCATTATGGATCGTATTGCACGCCGTACGCAGATGGATTTGTCCGATAATGGCGGATTTGTTTCCGATGTGCCACGTCAGCACACAAGTGCCGATGCTATCACGGCGGCTGCCAAGCAGGTGGCGCAGGCGATGGATGCGGTGGCCATTATTACTTATACGGCGCAAGGCTCTACAACATTGCGGGCTGCACGGGAAAGACCTTCGGTTCCTATTATGGGGCTAACACCTAAATTAAAAACAGCACGGCGACTGGCTTTATCCTTTGGTGTTTATCCCGTTTTTACACCTGACGCGAAAAGTTTTTCCGAGATGGTGTGCAAGGCTGTTTCTATTGCGCGTGAGAAAGGTCTGGCGCAGGTGGGGGAGCGTGTTGTTATTACGGCAGGTGTTCCTTTTGGGAGGCCCGGAAGCACAAATATTCTCCGTATAGCTTTACTTAAAGACGAAGATGTTCCACAGGAAATGCCTTTTCACGAATGAACACGCAGCTAAAACTTGGGCAAGCTTTACAAGCGCATCAGCGTGGTGATCTAGAGGTCGCAGAAAAAGGCTATCGCGTCGTTTTGGCGGAGGCACCGGAACAGGCGGATGCGTTGGCGCTGCTGGGTGTTGTTCTAGCGGCGCAAAAAAAATATCAAGAAGCGCTGGAACTGATTGATCGCGCCATAGAGCTTGATCCAAATGCGCCGCTCTTTCACATGTATCAAGGCAATGCGCGTATGGAAGACGGCAATCTTGAAGGCGCGGCCCACTCTTTTCAAAAAGCCATTGTTCTTCAGCCCGATATGGCGGAACTTTATTATAATCTGGGCAATGTCTATCGGTCGGAAGAAAAATGGAAAGAGTCCCAAGAGTTTTTTGAAAAAGCTTTGGAAATTGATCCTTCTCATGTGCAGTCGCGCAATAATCTTGCGCTTGTTTT
>DOBW01000022.1:2509-3875 GCA_003504035.1 Rhodospirillaceae bacterium
CTCAGGCACCCACTTATGGTGATGGTTGGCTTAATCTGTGTAATTTTGCCGAGAAAGAAAAAGATTTTGATCTCGCGCATGAAGCGGGAATGAAAGCCGCTGCGCTGATGCCTGATAATGCGTCCACTTGGTTGGGGCTTGGTGTTGCACTGAACCGTTTGGAAAAGGACGAGGACGCTTTAACGGCCTATAAAGAAGGGCTGCGGATAAGGCCTGATTGGCACGAGGTGTGGGATAATCTGGGCCAAAGCTATCAGTTCTTGGCGCGGCTTGATGAGGCCGAGGACGCTTTTCGAAAGACGATCCAACTTGCAGACCAAGAAATTGAAGGCGAAGAAATACGCCGCGTTGATGAAAAAGAATACGGCAATTGCCATTGGCATCTTGCGCTTATAGAGCTTTTAAAAGGCAAACTGAAACTTGGTTTTGCGCGTTATCGATCACGCTTTGATGAGGTAAGCGGTCTGGCGCGCCCCGACTGGATCGCGCCGCTTTGGCAGGGTGAGGACATAGCGGGAAAGACAATTCTGGTTATAGACGAGCAGGGCATGGGCGATTGTCTGATGATGGCGCGTTATTTTCCCTTGTTGAAGGAACGCGGCGCACGTGTGAAAATTTGGCTTCATCCCGCGCTCATTCCTTTTTTTGAGGGTTGGGATGGCGTGGATGACATTGTCTCGGGAGCGGACACGCCAACCGATTTTGATGTTTATGCTTCCCTTTTTGACTTGCCTTATATGTTCGGCACAACGCTAGAGACCATTCCAAAAAAGAATCCTTATCTCCCACTTTTAAAACCGGACGAAGCAACAAAACTACCAAAGACAGGAAAAATAAATATCGGTGTTGTGTGGGCGGGAGCGCCTTTGCATAAACATGATGCGCGCCGATCTCTTCCTCTCTCTGTTTTTGAAGAGCTGTTTGAGGAAGAACGTTTTTCTTTCTTCAGTCTCAATCGTGACAAGCGCGAAGGGGACGAAGAAACCTTAGCCAAGCATGGTGTGTGTGATCTAGCCCCGCGTCTCAATAATTTTGCTGATGCTGCGCGTTTTATGGATCAGATGGATTTAATTATAAGCTGTGATACGGCTACGGCTCATCTGGCTGGCGGTATGGGCAAGAAGGTTTGGACGCTTTTGCCGTTTTTGCCCGACTGGCGTTGGCTCATGGATCGTGATGACAGCCCTTGGTATCCGACCATGAAACTTTTCAGACAGGAAAAAGCAGGAGATTGGCCAAGCGTTATAGGCCGCCTTCGCTCAGCATTGAGAGATTTTTCCATATAATTGCTTTTCTTTAAGAGGGTTTGTATAAAGGCGTACGCGTGCGGGGCTTTTGGAGGAAACATGAAATTTTATCAACTTGT
>DOBW01000032.1 GCA_003504035.1 Rhodospirillaceae bacterium
TCGTGCTGATGCACATAAATTTATACTTGAAAAGCTTCCTGCATTGAATGGGATGTTTGTTTGAATCGTTGGAAGTTTTTGTTTTTATTATCAAATTAAAATATTTAGCCGATATAGGCCAAGATGGTGTTGTCAAAGTTTAGCGCGAAGCTCAGACTGTCTGTTGTTGGTATTTCTCGGCTTTTCAAAAATGATGAAAGGAACAGGACGTGACAATAGATAGCGCGGTAATGGCGTTTGCCGGAGCCATGATTTTACTTTCTTTGGTTTTGGCTATTGTTTTTAGTCCTTATTGGCTTTTACTAACGGCTTTTATTGGTGTTGCTCTTTTTCAGGCCGCGTTTACGGGGTTTGCGCCGCCCGCCATTTTGTTTAAAAAGCTCGGCTTAAAGGCTGGAAGAGCTTTTTATAAAGACTGATAAAAATAGGCTTTAGAATAAAAGTGATTTTTCCGTAAGCCCATATTTCTTAATAAGCGAACGGAAGAGCGCTTTGTTTTCTGGCAGATTTGTGTCGGTCATTTGATGGACAAAGGCTCCCCATTCTTTCTCATTTTTCTTAATGGTAAACACCATTTCCTTGATGTCGACTGGTTCATCGCTCCAACGCCGGATGATATTCGGATTGTTTTTCATGTAGCCCTGCGCCGATATATCTTCGTTGAGGACGGCATCCGCTTTGTTATATTTCAGTTGTTCATAAATCTCGGCTATGCTGGCCATTTGTGGGAGAGGTATAAGCTGTGCCTTCGGAAATTTTTCGGGTGTGAGCTTAATGGTGAGATAACTTTCTCCTGCCGCAAAACGTGCGGTTTCAAGATCGGTCTTGCTGATCTTGCTGTTGAAGGGAACATAAACATAATAGGGTAGCTTGCCAAAGCTTCCTGCAAAATCTAGAACTTTTCTATATTCTGGCGGTAGGTTGCATGGTATGCAGAACATATCAATGCGATCATAACTAAGGGCAGGCACCATTTGTTCAAAGGAAAGCTCTTGTGCCCATTCGATTTTAAGACCAGAACGTGCCGCTACTTTTTCCAAATAATCGGCTGTCATGCCGCCAATTTTTCCAGAATCGATGTCTTTGGTGATGTATGGCTCAAAAACCCAATAACCGCATTTGATGGTTCTTGAGTTTTTAACGCGAGCCAGAACAGAGGCAGTTTTAACTTCTGACGGCGCAGCATATTTTTGCCAAGAAGTGTAAATCGAGAAGAGGATAGCCACAGAGGCAAGACCAAAGAGGGCATTTTTCCAAGTCATAAGAACGGCTCCTTTTTCTCTTTCATACGTACGGCTCAAATCTTTGTAAGTAGGCTCCAGTGTAGTGAAAACAAAAAAAGAAAACAATTTTTTTTGTAAAAAGGGAATGTTATGCTTCAAAACGTTTCTTTTTAAAGGGGTTTGGCATGAAAAACATTATACTTATCCTTGCGTTAAGCGCAGTTGTTGCGCTGGGGACAAACCATTTTATGTATAAACCATCTTCTTCGGTTATCTCTTCTCCACAAGATGTTGCTTTTGAACGCATTATGAAAACGGGAACGATCAGATGCGGTTATGCTCTTTATGATCCTTTGATTACCAAAGATCCTGATACAGGAAAGATAGAAGGCGTTTTTTATGATCTTGTGAATGAAATGGGGCGTGAACTTGATTTAAAAATAGATTGGGTTGCGGAAGTGGGCTATGGCGAGATTGAGGAAGGTTTTCTAGCTAATAAATATGATGTTTTTTGTAGTGGAGCTATTCCCATACCTAAACGTGCAAAATATACTTTTTATACAACGCCTTTATACTATCAAGCTACTGTCGCGTGGGTGAGGTCTGGTGACACACGTTTTGATAAAGATTTGGAACGCCTTAATGCAGAAGATGTGACGTTAGTTGTGCGCGATGGGGATGTTTCAGAATCAATTGCTATGAAAAAGTTCCCTAAAGCGAAAAGAATTTCAAGTCCGCAGATGGTTGATTATACCCAAATGCTGGTTGATGTTCATACAGGGAAGGCAGACGCTGGGTTCTTTGAGAAATCTTTCGGCGATAAGTTTTTGGCTAAGAATTCGAATGCCATAAAAATTGCAAGACCTAATCAGCCTGTCAATTTAAGTCCTGTCAGCATGATGTTGCCGATGGGCGAGGGAAAGCTTAAAAGTGTTTTGGACATGACGTTGACTAAACTGATTCTCAATGGCTCTGTCGAGGCCTTTTTTCGTAAAAATGCCCCTGATTATGATCTTTGGTCTGTTGGTGTTCCCTATCGTCATTGAATTCTAGCTTAAGGCAAATTTCCTTTCAGGCGATGGATGGAAATTATTGCCTCTTTCGCAATTGCTCCCAAAATTTTCTCCAAGTTCAACCTTACCCTGTTTGATCGCACGATTAACGCCGCTAATGATAGCAAGGATATTGGAGGTGGCCGTGTCTTCATGAAGGGAAACACCAAAATGCGTTCCAGCATGTCCCTTGACGGTCATTTCCAGAAAAGAAACAGCGCGTGCACGAGATCCTTGCCCCATCGATTTTTGTTCGTAGTCATGAACGCCAAGAGGAAGATTTAATGCATTAACTGTTGCATCAATAATGCCGTTTCCTTTGCCGCGAAGCTTTATTTCCTGTCCTTCCTTTTTCAAAATTAATTCTATGCCTTGTGGGTTTCCATTTTCGATTTGGTAAGTCTTGTGGGAGACATAACGAAGCGTAGCGCTG
>DOBW01000002.1:0-513 GCA_003504035.1 Rhodospirillaceae bacterium
GGTAGATTCACATTCCAAGTGCAACGGTTGGAACTGTTGAGAGAATACTTCAGCAGGGGTCTTGTAGCCAAGACATTTCCTTGGCGTGCTGTTTAAGATGTCGGCAAGCTCCTTAACGTCCTGATCAGATATATCCTCTGGCTTTGTTTTTAAAGGCACAAACCGCCTGATCCGAGCATTCATATTTTCTACGCCTCCTTTCTGCCAAGGGCTGTGCGGATCACAGAAATAAGTCTTAATGCCAAGTGGATTAAGCTGGTGGTGCCGGAAGAACTCAGGGCCATTATCTTGGGTTAGTGTCCGCCGTAAAGATGGAGGCAACGGCTCCAGCCAACCTTTGATGCGATCGACGGTTGGCTGAGCCGACTTGCCATTTTGCTTGGCGATGAAGGCATACCGCGAAGAGCGTTCCTGAACGACCAACAGGTTGTGTTTTTTGTCGCTGAACATCATCAGGTCAGTTTCCCAATGACCAGCTTGTCGCCGCTTGTTGATATAAAGGGGCCGTTTTTC
>DOBW01000002.1:616-8073 GCA_003504035.1 Rhodospirillaceae bacterium
ATCGATAATCCTTGGTGCGAGCTATTTGTGCGTAAATAAAACGATATATAGACTCATGGCTGACCGATAAGGCAGAATGCTCATGCGTCAGTCGGCCCGCTATCTGCTGAGGTGACCATCCCATGATAAGCTTGTTCATTACATGCTGATAAAGGGCTGGCTGGCGTTCTAATCGAGATCCCCGCCACCGCCGCGCCCAGCGCAATTCATCAGCGTAAATCGGTTTGTATCCTATTGTCTTGCCACTGTTGCGCCTTACTTCTCGCGAAACTGACGATGGCGCGCGACCCAAAGTTGTAGCGATTTGCCGGATCGAGCTCCCGCTTGCATGCAAGTGGGCAATCTCGTATCGTTCTTCCAGCGAGAACTGTTTGTATGTTCTTCCCATGATGGCAACACCTTAGCATAGTGTTGCACTTCGTTTGTGAACTTAGCGCATCCCATTTTATTTTGGAAAGGTGACATCGGGAGGACGCAAATAAAGCGGCCTAGGGTGAAAAACCTCATCTTTCTCATCAGCCATAGCCGCCAAGGCCGCCGCCGTCACGGCTTCTGACTCTTGAGACAACGCAAAACAAGAAAGATTGAGATGTTCTCCCAAAAGATCGAAAGCATCACCACACACGCACACATTCTGAGATGATGCCAAAAATATTTTTATTTCTTCTGGTGTCATAAGGCGCGGTTCTTGGGCCTCTCCCAAGGCAAGCATAAAACACGTATAAAGTTCGGCGCGGCGCGAATCCAAAACAACAAGAATATCTTTTTTCTGTGCTGCTTGTTGCATAAAATGAATCGAAAAACGATCAATACCCAAAACAGGTTTTTCAGCCGCAAAACCTATGCCGCGTGCAGCAGCGAGACCTATACGAAGCCCTGTGAAACTACCTGGGCCACGCGTAACCGCTATACGATCAAGCTGATCAAAATCAAGGTATGCTTCTTTCAAAGCGCTTTGAACCATCGGGATAAGCCGCGCATCCTGACCACGCTCCATTTTTTCTTCAAGCAAAGAAAGAATCTCGCCATCTCGCCAAATGCAAATGGAACACCCGCGCCCCGCACTATCTATTGAAAGAACAATCATGAATAGAGCCTATTTAGAAGATGTTCTAGGACACAAAGAAGACGTCTCACTATCAAGCTTAACCAGCTCACCCTTAACTCTAAAATTACCATAATCAATGACCATGGACCGAGCGATACCATTTTCTTGCAAGACAAGGTCCATTTCATATTCCGGCAAGCCCTCTTGCGCATCAGGCAGAAAAAACGCCAGCCGAACGGGCCAAGCCCTAACTTGAATTAAAGGATTCTCACGCAGCTCTTTTCCAAGCGTGTTGGTTTTTATCTCATCCCCAATAAAGGCGCTGACATCGGCTGACCCTTCTTCATCTGACCCATCAAAAACACGGCGGGTAAAGAATTTTTCACCCGTCTTGGCCATCTTTATAATCATCTTTGTGTGGCCAGAAGGAAAAAGCGTGCCAGAAGGAAGCTTGCTCTCGGCTCTCTCTTTGGGAAGAGCATAAACAACATTACCGCCCTCTTCACCAAGACGCGCGCGGCCTTTATAAATTTCGTCTTCCTTTTCATTGATCAAACGGCGGACATTGAAATTATAACGCGTGCCATCTTTGGCCTCCCACATAACGACCGTGCTATCAACATCAGCGTCATTGCCTTCGTTATGTATGAAATGGAGATTCATTTTTTGCTGAATGGCCCACCCATCACAAGCATCCGACCAATCAAAGACCATCGTGCCCTCAACATGACTAATGCTGTTGCCTGCGCTCACGCGATCAAGCGACATTTTATAAAGCGCACGATGCGGAACAATCTGGGTTCCAGAAACAGCATGGCACGGAAAGGCGGCGAAAACCAAAGTCGCCACTAAGCAGAAAAATAAGCAATGTTTCATAAAACAAAAAACCATCGTGAGAAAAAAAGATCTTTATAGTTAAGCGCGACTGTTTTGCGCTATCGCGCACAAACGACTGCGCCTCTTTATCGTTAAGCGCGACTGTTTTGCGCTATCGCGCACAAACGACTGCGCCTATTTATCACGCTTTAGGCGTGAAAGAGCAAGGGTTCAAAATATCCACTGACTCGGCATATTTTTCCTGTTTAGCCCTCTTTTGCGCGGCTAAAAAAGCAAGTTTCCTGCAAAATCCATGTATTTTTCTTTGTTTTCAAAAAGATGGGCATGCTTGGCCTGCCTTTTGCACAGTTTTAGGCAAAACGTATCAGGCACATTGGAGATGTTCTTATGACTGCACTTACTTTTGTCAATCGCCAAACTTCCTCTCGAGCCCCTTTTTCTTTCGAAGCGTTTCAAATCGAAAAAAGGGTTCATGATCTGCCACGCGCGAGAATCACAAATATAGAGGAAGCGCGCACACTCTTGCAGGAATCCGAACGCCTCATTGCACAACAAAAAGAAAAAATCCATCGTTTGGAAAAAAGCTCTTTGACCGATGAGCTAACCGGTCTTTCCAACCGTCTCGGCTTCATGTCAGCGCTAAGACGCGAACTTGCCAACACAAGACGCAATGAAAAAAATGCAGGTCTTCTTGTTCTGGTTGATCTTGATGATTTCGAGCAAGTAAGCAACGCCTATGACAGCATCATAAGTAATCTTTATCTGCAAACCACAGCGTCCGTTCTTATCAACGAGGTAAGAAGCTACGATTATGTTGCGCGCTTGAGCAACAACACGTTTGCCGTTTTAATGCCAAAGATGAGCTCCAAGGCTACAGCAAAAAGACTTTCAAAACTGGAACGCGCCGTTAATAGCCGCGTTGTACACCACCGTGACACGTCTGTTCCTTTGAGCGCCAGCTTAGGATTCACGATGTTAGAAGAAGAAAAAACGCCCGAAGCGCTCCTCATCGAGGCAGATCTCAGCCTCTTCACAAGCAAAGCCAGAAAGAAATAAACTTATCCAAAAAAGCTTTGCGCTGTGCTGCCTACGGAGTGGTAAAGCCAAAGGCTCCAAGCCGCCAGAAAATAGCCGCCCAAAATAAAAAGCCCATCACTTTGCATCAACCCTAACATGAGCAAAACAATACCAAATGTTGGCGGCAAGTTCAAAAGTGGCACAGGAATAGCCACCAAAAGAGCAAGACTTAGAGCAAGAATATTGTGCACTGGCAACACCCTTGGGTCCATCAAGAAAAGAAGGCGCGGACGGACAGCACATTCAACGCGTTCTAAAATTTTGATCGCCGTATCCAATCCCTTATGAAGGGTTTCACCTTCGATGGAAAAGACAGCAACAGCTTTAGGTAAAATGGGTGCAGGAAGCTGCAGCAACATCTGAACAGCAAAAATAACCATGGGCAAGCCAAACAAAAGAGAAAAGCCCGGCAGCATAAAAATTGCAACGTTGAGAAGAGCTAGAATAAGAATAAAGAATTTATAGCCATGTGGGCCAAAAAGAAGCAACAGCGAGGCAACTGAACAAGATTCATCCAACGGCAATGTCTTTTCAAGCCGTCGCACAAGGATAGAAAGCGTTTCCGTCCCCAAAGGCGTGATCGGCTCAGACATTCTAGGAACCAAACTCAATAAGGATGGGGGTTCTGCGCAAAGCTAAAATCCTTTCCAGTTATGAAAAGAGCGAGCGTGTACTGGACGTACAAGCGAAGCTCTTTGAAGACGCTGGGGAGGATTTTGGCAGCGCCCGAAGGGTTTGCATGGTTCTTTGCACTACTGCGTCAAAAGCACTCAACGTGGGACCTGCCACGCCCTCCTGCTTTTTCCTAGCATTCCAAAGAACTATGCAAACAGAACCTCCCATCCTCATTGAGTTTGGTCCCTAGTTAAGCAACCTTTCCTGTAGTCAGCTTGGGAAGATCGGCGATGATCTTATCAATGCGCTTAAGCGCTTCGGGCGAAGCAACTTCTTTAGCAAGTTTACCACGAGCCTCAAGCAACGCCTCATTGATCATATGGACGCGCACTTCAGAAGCGACCTCTTCTTGAACCAAGTTGATGCGCATCACAGCCATCTGTTCGTAACGGGCCAGTGTTTCTTCAAGCTCGACTTCGGAATCTTTGCGAAGCTTAGCCGCCAGAGCCTTAGCCTCGGCAACAATATCTTCGGCTTCCTTCAAGGCTTGCCCTTGACGTTCCTGATACTCGCTTAGAGACGTCTCAGCCTCGGCCCGCAAACGCTTGGCTTCATTAAGCTCGGCTTTGATTTTTTCAATCTGGCCATCAATCGCACCAACAAATCCTTTGCGTGCCACCTTGACGATGAGAACCACAAAAAGAAAAACCGCAACCCCGTACCAGAAGTTTGTGTCATTAAAAATAGATGCGTCGTGATGCATGGACTTCTACCCCTTACCCTGAGAGCCGCGAAGCTCAGCGTCGGGTTGCGTAACCTTATCAACAATTTCTATGACAAGATCATTGATAAATTTTGGTGTATCTTCTAATGCCTTCTTGCGCACAGCATTAAGATTCTCTTCCGCAACTTGAAGGCGATGAGACAAGTCTTGCTGTTGCTTTTCACGCTGCTCTGTCGCCTCACTATCGGCCACTTGTATGATGTCGTTCACGGTCTTTTGTGCCCGTATCCGTGCGTCATCCAAAGCCGCTTCATTGACCTCTCTGATATTCTGAGCCTCATCGCTGGCATTGCGCGCAGTGAGAAGATCCTGATCAACAATACCTTTTCTTCGCGCCTTCGTTTTTTGAATACCCGGAACGCCGATGGTTTGCATCATGATAAAGAAAAGCAAAAAAGTCGCCGCAAGCCAGAAAAGAACGCTAGGAAACAGAGAGACATCCATCTGAGGAAGCCCCTTTCCCATAGACTCCTCCACAGCCTCAAGCTCCTCCGACGCCCATGCAGGCACCGACAAACTTAAAGCAACAAGCCCAAAAAAGGCCGCAGACAAAATGTCAACTCTCTTCATGGCACGCTCTTTTCTAGATAATTGAGCTAAAGACAAAGATGCGTTTTACGCAACAAAGATCAAAAGCGTCGCGATAACAAAGCTCATGAGAAGAACAAGCTCGGTACCAGCAAAACCAATCATGCCGACCATGCGAAGCTTGGCATCAGCTGAAGGATTACGCGCAATCGAGTTCATCCACGATGAGAAAACAACGCTCAGGCCATAACCTCCACCAAAAGCACCACCAGCCATAGTAATAGCGACGGCGATAAATTTCATTGCAACTGCTTCTTCCATTAGAAACTCCTTTTTTTAAGCACAAGTTAGGGTTAGAGAACTTTCGAATATCTGCCTTTAGTGCATTTCTAGCGCATCACGCAGATAAAGCGAACTTAGAACCGTAAAAATATAAGCCTGTAGGAAAGCCACGAAAACTTCGAAGCCAACGATACCGACATTCATCACTACGGGGAAAAAACCAGATGCCGCCGCAAGCCCAGAGGTTGCAACAGCCGCCGTCATACCAGCAAACACCTTCAACAAAACATGTCCGGCAAGCATGTTGCCAAAAAGACGAAGAGCGAGACTGAAAGGACGAACAAAAAAGGAAACAAACTCAATCGGTGCCAAGACAGGGACTAAAATAGGCGGCACCCCCGATGGCACAAAGAGCTTTAAAAAACCTAGCCCATGCTTAGCAAAGCCAGCGCCAAGCACAATAAGGATAACCATCAAACCAAGGGCCAGATTAACAACAAGCTGGCTGGTGACAGTATAGAGCATGGGAACAAGTCCCAACAAATTACACAAAAGGATAAAAAGAAAGATTGTGAAGATGAAGGGCAAGAAAGGTTTTCCTTTAGGTCCCGCCGCCTCCAAAAGAATGGATTCAGTTGCATCATAAAAGGTCTCAACTACAGCTTGCCAGCGGCTCGGGATAACCGAGCGCTTCATCATAGGCAAAATCATAAACATCGCACCCAAGACAAGGGCAAGAACAGCGGCCAACGCAAAATTCGTAAACGTAATACTGTGACCAGCAATCTCAAAAAGAGGTGCTGTGTAATCACGAACAATGAACTGCTCGATAGGAGAATGAAAAGAGGCCATAACCGATATTCCCTATGCTTCTGGCGCGTCGCGATCTTGGGTGTCTCGCGTCTTACCAGCAGCTTGAATCAAATTCCAAAAAGCAATGACAACACCAGCAAACAAAAAAAGAAGCATGCTCCAAGGAGCCGTTCCTATCTGCTCATCAACGAACCAACCGAGTCCCAAAGCGCCTAAAATAGTCGCCGTGAAATCGGTGCCAACCCGCAGGACCCGAGCCATTGCTTTGACCCGCGAAGAAGAACCATCACCCCGCTCTCCTGACGAAGAATCGGAACGTTCCTGAGCCTTCGAAATCTGCGCTGAAAGCTCCGAAAGCTTCTCATTATCAGCGTCGCTCATCCATCCGTTCCTTCATAAGGAAACCGCGCGCAAGTTAGGTGTCTAGCGCCCATGAGTCAAGCGTACATTAGAGCCAAGCCTCAGAAGAAGAGCAGTAAAAACCATATCTCTGTTCCCTATAAGGACAAAAAAGAAAAACGAGAACAAAACGCGAATCACATACATAGATAGGTTCATGGCAAAAGATTAGGCTGGATCCTATAGTCGTTTCAAGCTACGAAAAACAACACCCGCCGCCAAAAGCTTCAGGTTTCTTGGTTTTTAGAGGTGGCCTATAGGTGTTATTCTTCCTTATAGCGATACCCTACCCCATAAAGAGTCTCTATATGCTCAAAAGCGGGGTCAACAGCGCGAAACTTTTTACGCAGACGTTTAATATGGCTATCAATCGTGCGGTCATCCACATAAATGGACTCGCCGTAAGCCGTATCCATCAGCTGGTCTCGACTTTTAACATGCCCGACACGCTGCCCAAGCGCTTTAACAATTAAAAACTCGGTAACCGTTAGATCAACCTTTTTTCCTTTCCACGTACAAAGATGCCGCGCGCCATCAAGCACCAATTCACCGCGCGTTAAAATATTGGCCGCTTCAGGCCCCGGAGGATTAAGCCGCATCTGTTCCCGCCTTAAAATAGCGCGAACACGTTCCAAAAGAAGGCGCTGCGAGAAAGGCTTGGTAATGTAGTCATCAGCGCCGAGGCTAAGACCCATAATTTCATCAACCTCTTCGTCCTTCGAGGTCAAAAAGATAACAGGCATAGGCGCCGTAGTTTGAATCTGACGCAGCTTTTGCAAAAGCTCCATCCCGTTAAGACGCGGCATTTTAATGTCCAAAACAGCCAAATCCGCAGGTCTCTGGGTCAAACCGCGCAAGGCTTCTTCGCTATTACTATAGGTTGTTACCAGATAACCTTCAGCCTCCAGCGCCATACTTACTGAGGTTAAAATATTATGGTCATCATCAACAAGAACAATTGTTTGTGGCACACGCTTTCTCCTTAGTAAGTTAAGAAGCTCATTGAAAATAACCTTATATTACCCAAATGTGGCATAATTGTACAAATATAGTCGTTTCAATTAAGAACCGGAC
>DOBW01000056.1 GCA_003504035.1 Rhodospirillaceae bacterium
AATCTTTTTACGAAAGGCAAGAAGATTGAGAATAAAACCAGTGCCACAACCAATATCTAGCACGCGGCTTTTTTCAGGAATTTCTTTTAAAAGAACCTCAAATGGACAAATAAAAGGCCTTAACGTAACGAGTGCGCGCAGAAGAAAGGTTTCATTGCGATAAAGTGTATCAACATCACAGCGAATGGTGGAAACAGTATTATCCGGCATGGGTCACCAAAACAAAGCTGATAATCCACCCTAAAATAGACAAAATCAGAAACCGATCACGCAGGACAATTTCAGTGGGAGATCCAGATTTTTCTTCAACAAGTGTTATTTGCAAATAACGCAAGATCCCAAGAATGACTAGAGGGGTGGTGTAAAAGAGATTTTCTGTCCCAAAACGAGCGATAACGAATTGATCAGTTGTAAAAATCAAATAGGCAACAAGAAGACTACCCAAAATAACTGATATTGAAACATCAAGAAAATGTTTGTTGTACCCGCGCAGACTAGGGCGGTGTGATCCATCTACTTCACGGACGAGATCATCACGTCTTTTCGCCAATCCCTGAAAGAGGGCCAAAAGGGTCGTCATAATGATGATCCATGGCGTTGGCGTTGTGGCAATCAGAGCGGCACCTGCCAAAACGCGNNATGACAACAACATCAATAAGCGAGATATGTTTAAGCCAAAAACAATAGAAAATTTGCAGGATGTAATAGCCCAGAGCGAACCAAAGAAAGCTACCGCCTAGAAAGAAAGTGAGATTTATACCGATAAGGCTCAAAAGGGTAAAAAGAACCCATGCTGTAGAAAGAGAAACAGCGCCTGAAGCTAAGGGTCGGTGCTTTTTAGTGGAGTGGAGTTGGTCCGCTTTACGGTCAAAAATATCGTTGAAGATA
Source organism: Rhodospirillaceae bacterium (assembly GCA_003504035.1). GTDB lineage: Bacteria > Pseudomonadota > Alphaproteobacteria > UBA9219 > UBA9219 > UBA9219. The sequence goes on from DOBW01000056.1 coordinate 889, forward strand.
TAGATGGCGCTCGATAAAAGGCAGAAGACGACAACCCCCAAGGAAACGTCTTTAACGGATTGCAATGTCCAATGCGCCGCGCTGAAGAACAGTGGCGCAACGACAAAAGCATTTTTAATCCATTGACGTGGGCGCAAGAGGTGAAAAAGGGTGGACAATCTCATGAAAGGGACATTAGGGTCTGTGTTCATAATCAGCGTGGGTTCTGCGCGATGCTAAATCCGATTCATAAAGGCTACACCTAAAAATAAGGAAACTCAATGGTGGCTAGTCTGCTATCGTTTTTATTTTTCTCATTCTTGCTTTTTACACTTATCTTACCTATCGTCCCCCCTGCTTCTTCTTTGACTTCTTGTTCTTTTTAAGAGAGGTATGTTTGATGAACTTATTGCGTGTCATTGTTGCTACAGGAATAAGTTTGTTTGGCATTCTTTTTCTTGCCTTTGTTGCTGCATCTCCCTTGGGATGGGTCAGTGCCTATCCGGCGATGCCCGAGAAAGCTATCAACAGAGAATGGGGCGAGATTATTCCTATCAAGGACGTTAAGTCGCTCTATAAAAAGAAGGACGAGGAAACCACGACTTACTATAAACGGCTTGTGAATGCTGTTTTTGAAGGTATCGGACGTTTTTGGGTTGTGGGGAAAGGCTGGCAGCCTTCTGATGCTATCTATACGCGTGTGAGTCCTTGGGATAATTATCTTCTATGGGGTTATTCCTTTTTGCCAGGGCATGAACATTTTGCCCAGTATGAATTTGCCATTCCACAAAAAACCATTGACCGAGGTTATGGCTTCTGTTCTCAGGTTGCTAGGATGGTCTACTACATTCTTCATGATCAAGGAATTAAAGCGACAGTTAAGCATCATCCCAATCATGTTATTGTGGCTGTTGATGAGGGTATTATTGATGCTAATTATGGCGTTTTTGTTCCTCATACAACCGAGCAGATGAGAGATAACCAGCAGATTATAGAAACCTATTATAATCGTCTTCCCAAAGAGTTGCCTGCCGTAAGACGGATATTTTCCGAAATGACAGGAAAATGGAGAGTTCCAACGGATCATGATGCGCTTTATGCCTATATGATGCGTGTTGAAGTAATAGCAGAGATATTTAAGTGGTTCCCACCTGTTTTTTTGATTCTTGCTGGACCGTTTCTTCTCTTCGCATCTTCTCGTAGAAACAAGCTTTCTATCCGTGATAAAGCCGTAAAGGCATAGAAAACAAAGCTCAAAAGCGAGGCAACTCAATGGGAATTCCTTCCTCCTCTTTTTTTACGATTTCACGTCCGCGAGCTGTCTCAGTGGGTTTTTTGCTGTGGTATTTTATAGCTCTTTTATTTTTACTTATTCCGCCCATTAATGATCCTTGGCGCTTTTCTTTCTTGTTTCTGGCTCTTTTGCCTCTCTGTTTTTCTCAGCGGCAGGACGATTGGCGGCGCATAGGCGTTTTGACACTTCTGGTCGTTGTGGTGTTTTTTGTGCGCGTTTCCTTGCCTGTGGGGGAGGTCGCCGAAAAACACCACCTTTTCCTTACCAAAGGTGATCCACAGACGGAGGTTTGGGGGAAGGCGTTGCCTGCTCCTGTGCTGAAAGATTTTACAAAAACCTTCTATCGCGTTTATCCGATCTCAAAACAGTGTGACGAAAAGATTTATGGTTGTTGGCGCAATCGTTCACTGACCCAAGATCCCTTTGTTTGGTCGGCTGACAATATCTGGCGGTCTGCACAGGATGTATCACGCTTGACGCGGGAGATTGATGTGCATGACATTATTTCCGCTAAATTAGGGGCCTTCAACACGCTGGACTATCACTGGTATAATGAGCTGCATGGCAAGCCCCTCAGCGACATTCATCGCCAGACAACACCTTTCTGGGTGAATTACACGCTTCCAGCAGAGGCCACAGGCGGCCAGCTTTGTTGGCAAGGCGGGGCATGGTGGCAAAAAGCTTCTGAGCTTCCCGTTAAAAAAATACATGCTGTTTTTTCGTGCGTAGATTTGGCTGAAGAGGATTCGGGATCAAAAATATGGATGGGCTTTATTGATCATGAGGCGGGCACGAAAATAAAACTGAAATGGCCTGCGTCTCAGAATCTATGGCGTTTCGTAGATTTTGGACTTGCTGGTCTTGGTGTCTTATGCCTCGTTTTGTTTTCTTTGCGCCCAAGACGAAAAGAGCTTGCGCTTGGTGCAATCCTGACAGCTATCACGGCTTTTGTTTTTTATCATTATAGCGGGAACGTTCTGACGGGGTTAATTCCTTATGCCGGTGGCGGAGACGGCTTGGTTCATTCCAGTCATGGCCGAGTGATCGTGCGCTCTATCGTGGAAGGGAATTGGCTGGAAGCTTTACGCGGCGGCGAGGATGTTTTTTATTATATGCCTGGGCTGCGTTATTTCATCGCGTTGGAGAGTTTTCTGTTTGGTGAAATGCATTATGGTGAAGTGATCTCGGTCCTTCTTTTCCCTGTGCTTATATGGCGCTTATTCAGGCATCTCAAGATTGAGATATGGACAATCCCTGTTCTTGCCGTGAGCCTTTTTCTGCCGCGTGCGGCTAACATATTTGGCATGTCTTACAGCTTTTATGCCGAGCAGGCGGGAGAGGCTTTGGCCGAGCCTCAAGGATATATTCTTTGGTTGACG
>DOBW01000106.1 GCA_003504035.1 Rhodospirillaceae bacterium
TGGAATGTGTTGTTTATATGGGCGCTGAAGATATCGTTCGCCAGGCGCCGAATGTTTACCGCATGAAACTTCTGGGCACAAAAGTGGTGGCGGTTGAATCCGGTTCAAAAACCCTTAAAGATGCCCTGAACGAAGCCATGCGTGACTGGGTGACCAATGTTGATGATACTTTTTATATTATCGGCACCGTTGGCGGACCTCATCCCTACCCAACAATGGTGCGTGATTTCCAATCTGTTATTGGACGTGAGGTGCGCGAACAGATTATGGAAGCTGAAGGACGTCTGCCAGACTCTCTTGTAGCTTGTGTCGGCGGCGGGTCTAATGCCATGGGGCTTTTCTATGAGTTTCTGGATGAGCCTTCGGTAAAGATCAACGCTGTCGAAGCCGCAGGCTATGGCGTAACAACAGGCCTTCATGCCGCCGCCCTTGCCGCAGGTCGTGCCGGTATTCTTCATGGTATGCGCAGTTATTTCTTACAAAATGAAGATGGCCAAATCCAAGAGGCTCACTCTATTTCCGCAGGCCTTGATTATCCGGGCATTGGCCCCGAACATGCATGGCTTCATGATAATGGTCGCGTCTCTTATGTTTCCATCACGGATGATGAAGCCGTAGAGGCCTTTCAAATGCTTTCAAAATTAGAAGGTATTATTCCTGCACTCGAGCCAGCTCATGCCTTGGCCTATGTTTCCAAGCTTGCCCCCACACTCCCCAAAGACCATCTTATGGTTGTCAATGTGTGTGGTCGCGGTGACAAAGACATTTTCACTGTGGCCGAACGCTTGGGAGTTGAAATCTAATGGAGAGATCAAATCGTCTCGATTTTTGCCTTGATTCTTTAAAGAAAAAATCAAAGAAGGCCTTTGTTTCTTTTACAACAGCAGGTTTTCCAGACCTTGAAACGTTCCCCCAAATTCTCGAAGGCCTTTCAAGTTCCGGCGTAGATATGATCGAGATTGGAATGCCTTTTTCTGATCCTGTTGCCGATGGACCCGTTATTCAGGAAGCTAATCTGCAAGCCTTTAAAGCAGGCATTACGGTTCCCAAAATTCTTGAATTTGTTCGCCAATTTCGCACTCATGACAAAAACACACCAATCATCTTGATGGGATACTACAACCCTATCTATAGCTATGGATTGATCCGTTTCCTCGATGAGGCTCAAGAATCCGGTGTAGACGCTTTTATTGTTCCTGACTTGCCGCCAGAGGAAGACGAAGAATTCCGTTTGCCTGCAAAAAAACGCAACATGCATATGATACGTCTTGTCACGCCAACAAGTGATGAAGCGCGCCTTTCCGTTATTCTGGACGGCGCGAAAGGCTTTCTTTATTACGTTTCAGTTACGGGAATTACAGGCGGAAAAACAGCTAAAACGGAAACCTTACGGGAAGCCTTTGCTAAGATACGTCCCCTGACTAATTTGCCTTTGGCTATTGGTTTTGGAGTGAGCACACCTGAGCAAGCTCATGAGATGGCACAACTCGCCGATGGTGTGATTGTTGGCAGTGCGATCACAAACAAAATCAAAGAAAATTTAGACGATGATGGCAAAGCAACAAAGCACACCGTTTCCAAAACGTTAGGTTTTATAAAAAGTCTCGCCCGCGCCGTTCATAGTTAGAAACCCTAAAACGTCATGCCTTACCCCTTTCCGTCATCCCGTGCAGCTTGAGTAAAACGAAAGCGTGACACGGGATCCCATTTGGTATTAAACAAAACGAGCGGCTTTCGCCATGATGCAAAAAAAAAAGAAAAGAAAATGGGATCCCTACCTTCGCAGGGATGACGAAAAGGGACGTGAATGCCGGATCAGCACACTGCTGGCTTCGCCAATCCCATTTGTCCGGCATGACAAACGAAAAAAAGCTCTAGCTCTTTTCTGGCGTAGCAGGCGCTTCTGTCTTATTCACATAGACAATATGCTGATAGGGAATTTCAATCCCTGCTGCATCAAAGGCGGACTTAATGCGAAGAAGAAATCCACGACGAATTCCCCACTGCTTTCCTGCAGTAACTTTAAGCCTGCTTTTAATGGCAATCGAAGACGCTCCAAGCTGATCAACGCCCAAAACATCCATCGGTTCAAGAATAGATCCCTTCAACGTAGGATCTTTGTACATCTCATCGCCTACACGTTTAACAACGTCAATGACTTTTTCTAGATCACTGTCATAGGCAACTTCTACTTCGAGCACAGCATAGGCAAAATCTTTGGTCATATTCACAATTTCTGAAATCGAGCTGAAGGGAAGAATATGAAGATAACCCTGAATATCACGAAGTTTGACTGTCCGAAGTGTCATGCCTTCAACAACGCCCGCATGATTGCCTAGCTTTACGACATCACCTACAGCTATCGTATTCTCGATAAGAATAAAAAGGCCTGTCAGAAAATCTTTCACAAGTGTTTGTGAACCAAAACCAAGAGCAACACCCAAGACACCAGCACCAGCTAATAAAGGACCTGTATTAATACCAAATTCGGAAAGGGTCACAAGTACACCAATTAAACCCAAGACAAAAATGGCTACATTGCGCGCCATAGGCAGAAGCGTTCGTGAGCGCGGATCAGGTTCAATAATATTACCTTCAGAGTCACGAAGGTTAAGTTTTCTCTCGATAATAAAGTGAAGAACTTCATAAATGGCAATGAGTACTAAAATTGTCGAGGCAATAGAAAAAGCCGACCCAACAATACGCTGACCCCATGAGCTTGCGAAAAGAATACCAACATCCACACCCCATGCAGCGGCAACACAAGTAAGCCCCAAGCTCCAGACAAGCACTTTAATGAAAAAGCGCAAAACAGGCCGATAGATTCCAACCGAAGTCGGATCTGTTTGTTTTTTATAAGCAACTTTCGAAGCGAGATAGAGAAGAAGCCGCACTACCACAAGAACAAGAAGCGTGCCAACTGTGCCTTGCTGCATTATCAAGAAGCTGCCTTGTGGCCCCATCATTGTCACAAAATAACCAATGACAAGATAAGCAATGGCCAGAACATGCCAGACACGTGCTATCCAAGAGCGCATGCTCTGCCAGACAGAGGAATGCCCTTTATTGCTGGGCAAAGCATCACCTCGGATAAAAGAAGCCACCAGCATTTTTTTCTTAGTGATAACAATAATTGTCATAACGATAATGACAAGCGCTACAAGACTTCCAAAACCAGAAATAGCAGCCTGAGGAACCCTCGCATTTTTTGCTAGTTCAGCAAGAAAAGTACCAAAGAGCAGAACTCCCCCATACCAACTTGCCCAGAATTTAATAAAAGCAGCATTTTCTGTTGAGATCGGTAGAATCCTAAGCGATTTGGATCGTGGTGCCAGAAAGAAACGAAACGTAATAAGCAAAGTCTGAAACAAAGCCAAGGCATAAATAACGGTCATAATCATAAAGCTTGACCATTTATCTGGCTGACTTTGCTCGATGGTCAAAAGCGCCACAGCAATAAAAAGAAAAATTGGAATAAAGGTAACGCCAAGCCTCAGAAACGCTGCAGTAAAACGTCGGACAGCACTTTTAAATTTTTTCTTACGCAAACGTGAACGCAGAGGGTAAAAAAGCAAAATAGCTAACCACCTGATAAAATAAGCGCTGGCAAGAACGATAAGAAGAAGTCGTCCCATATCAAGCCACTGCTCAACTTTCTTGGGATTTTGCCTTTGCTTTTTATACCATTTGGAAAGTTGGGGAAGAGCTGCAAAATTATCAATAAATTGGGCGCCCTCTTTTGAAAGCACTTTAAAACTATCAAGAACAAAGCTTAATGCACGTGTTCCGAAAGTTTCTTCTAATTCTATTTCGGAATCAGAATCCCCTGTTATAAGCTCTTGCAATTTAGGCGCAATGACATCTGCAATCGAAGAAATGTCTTTCCTCTCAGGCGCAGGAGCAGGTCGCAAGGTCGAAGCCGAAGCAGGCAAAGCAACGCTCAACATAAAAAACAAAAGAAGGGCGGATATTTTATAAAAAGACATTGTGATTCTCTAATGCTTGTTAAAACTTAGGGAGCGATTCTCACATAAAAAAGGCAAAAAGGCGACTTTTTCTTAAAAAACACCCAAAAACCTTTTATATATAAACCCTTTTCGATATTCCTTGAAAAAAGATCAAAAAACCCCATATCATAGACATACTACTTGTCCCTTACAAAAGAGCGAGGTTTCTTTCCATGGTTGATCCGTTTTTCCGTTCACCTTCTGTCGGCGCTACCCAAGCAGCCGTTATAGATGAAGGCTTGCGCGCCCACATGCGCCGCATCTTCAACTATATGGGAGGTGGGTTGGCCATCACAGGCTTCATAGCCTATTTGGTTGCCAATACAGGTCTTGCAGAAATTATCTTTGGAACACCGTTAAAATGGGTTGCAATGTTTGCACCCTTCGGTTTCGTCCTTTATATGAACTTTAAGATGGATAAAATCTCGGCTTCACGGGCCCAGACATTGTTCTGGCTATTCTGTGGCGCGATGGGGCTATCGATGGCTGCCATCTTTATGGTTTTTACCGGCGCGAGTGTTGCCCGCGCTTTCTTCATCACAGCTGCAACTTTTAGCACAATGAGTCTTTGGGGATATACGACCAAAAAGGATCTCACCAATTTTGGAGCCTTCCTCATGATGGGCGTTTTTGGACTTTTCATTGCTATGATCGTCAACCTCTTTATGGGCTCGAGCATGCTGCAATGGATTGTCTCGGTTGCAGGCGTTGCCATCTTCACAGGCCTCACCGCTTATGACGTTCAATCGCTTAAGCAAATGTATAATGATGGCTGTGGCAGCGAAGCAAATAACAAAGTTGCTGTTATGGGTGCCTTGAAGCTTTATCTCAACTTCATCAATGCTTTTCAGTTTCTCCTTACGCTAACAGGAGACCGGCGTTAAATAGCCTTTCTTTAAAAAAGGGGCTTCTGCTTAGGCAGGGGCCTCTTTTTTTATTTTTACTGTCATTCCGGCGAAGGCCGGAATCCATCACCGATTCTTTCAACAAAGCACATAAGTGATCGTTCAAGAGATGGATGCCGGATCAAGTCCGGCAT
>DOBW01000146.1 GCA_003504035.1 Rhodospirillaceae bacterium
GCTTTCGGCTAGAACTTCATCAAGGGCTTGCCAAACTTCAGACTTGGCAGGATCACCTTGTAAAACGCGATAGTCGATTGACCAGCTTTCACGGTCGCGCCCCCAAGCTACAATCTCTAATTCAAGACGATCCTTTTGAACATCCACGCCAGCAGTAAGAAACAAACCACCCATTGGCACAGTGCATATACGATAGTCTTCTCGCCGTTCATAAAGGCGATGCCATTCAGGTGCTTCACCACTTTCGATATAGGTCTCGCCAAGATCAGTGTTCTTAAATGATTTGATAGACGCATCCGATCCTTGAGCATTCAGCCATGATCGCGCTATATCAGACCAACTCCGCCAACCAAGCGGAGAATAAAGGCTAGAAATGTGAAACCCTGCGCTACGCCCATCACCGTTTGCATGTGGTTCCCAGTAACCGTTAGCCAGTAATTCCGTTTTATAATGCTCTTCAAAAAGCTCTCCACAATGCTCGCATTCATAAGCCGCTTTCTCTGGTTGATTATGTGGCCATTTAAGCTGCGGAAATTTCAGCCACTGAAATGCACCACATAACGGACACGGCAACATAAAGCGGCGCATGTCGCTGGCTTCATATTCTCGCTCAATGCGTGAGAGACCTTTAATCGTTGGCGTTGAGCAAACAAAAATCTTACGGCGTGCAAAAGTTCGCGCGCGAGCTTCAGCCAAAGCTACGGGATCACCTTCCCCATCCACATCGCCTGGATAACCATCAACCTCATCCAAAAACAAAAAACGAACAGGCATAGAACGCAAGCCCGCCGCACTGTTTGCGCCTGTTAAAACAAGCAAGCCACCTGGAAACTCTTTTGTAAGAACCGTATTGCCAGAATCTTTAGACCGAGCTGGCTTGACCAATTCCCGTAAGACCGCGCTTTCTTCTAACAGCGGATCAAGACGCTGTTTAGAATTACGCTTGGCCATCTCCACCGTAGGCAACACGCCCAAAGTTGGCCCTGGTGTGTGGTGGATAATATAGCCCAGCCAGTTATTACCGCATTCTGTGCCGCCAATCTGTGCGCCCTTCATGAAAATGACACGCTCAACAGGCGAGCTTGCGGATAGACAATCCATAATCTCTTTCAAATACGGCGTTCGGTTTGTACGCCACGGCCCTGGTTCAGAGGCCGCCTTGCCAGAAAGAAAGCGGTGTTCGTCTGCCCATTCGGACACAAGCAAGACGGGATCGGGCTTTAATCCTTCTAAGTAAGAGTGGATGAAAGCGGCTTCTTGTTTATCGGTCATAGATTTTCTGGATCATTTTTGGAAAACTCTTCCAGCACACGCGAAAGCTCTTCGCTTAAAAGCTGGTTGATTTTGAAGCGGTCATCTTCAGCGGCGAGAATGGCATCTACACGATTAGGTAGACCTAAAAGCTGGTCGCGCAATTGTCGCGCTAAGTTGAACCAGCGAACGGTTACTTTTTCGAGAGGTACAAGGCGGCCCGCTTTTTCCTCATATTCCATTTTCCGAAGTCGTGCGACATAAAGCTCCCGAATGGCGCGGCTCTGAATATAAGTTGGGCCATCAGAGGAAGATTGTTCGTTAGTTTTTTCTATTTTAACTTGAGGTTTCTTTTGAGGAGCTGGTTGTTGCGTTGCATTTTGTGCTTGGACTTGTCCAGGATCGCTATTTTGTTCCCATTCAAGATCGGCAGTTTCAGGATTGATCTTACTGTTTTCATCTCTTGTGATGCGGCCTTTTTGGATAGCCTTCATCACTGCACTTTTGGAACACCCTCTGTGCGCTGCATAAGCCCGAATAGATAATCCCATAATTCATTTTATCTTAGAGACGGTGCAGGTTGTTGTAGTCAAGAATCCAGCCAGCAAACTCGCCAAAGCGGAAGAACGGCACAGCTTCATCCCCAAGGATAGACGGATCAAGCGGACGCTGCACACCGCTAAGGCTTAATTCTTTTTCGATAATTTCTTCCGGCTTAACGCCTGCTGCAATTTTGTGAGATAACGCAATACGAGAAAGAATGGTTGCAGGATAGCCTTGAACAGCTTCACATTTATCCACCACGATAATCACGCCGCCAGGGCGCAAATTTTCTTTAAGCCGATCCAAAAACGTCTCGCGCATGTTAGGCGGAAAGAACATAAAGATGAGAAAGCAAATAGCTACATCAAACGGTTGATATGGGAAGGAAAGCGCGTCTGTAATTGCCAATGAGCCAGGGCCGTCATAAAGCGCTGCCATTTCAGCACTTTCCTCAATGGCGATAAGCTCGGCATTGCGCGAGTCCAGCGTGGTTTGTAGGGCGCGACCAATATTACCTGTGGATGCTCCGATATCGTAGACGAGACCATTTTGCGGAATATAATGCCGCCCGATATAGGCAACGGCAGAAGTCAAAAGATCGTACCACGGCAATTGTTCACGCACATGGTGGTCAAATCCTTTGGCTACATCTTCATTGGCAAACGTCCATTCTTGCGGGATCTGCATAACAGAGCCTCCTTTCATTTCAGTAATGTTTAGGGGAATTAGTCTTTAGAACGAAACGTCTCAAGCACTGTGTCCCGCGTCAGAGCAACAATGCCTTGCTTTTCATACATGGCGCGGGTCGATGGGTTGCTTTCAATCGCAACATAGCTTTCAGGGTTTGCGCCATGTTTAGGGAAAATATAGGTTTCAAGGATTTTCTTTTTGCACGATGGTGGCGGACGCATCCACTCATTGAAATAAGCGTCTTCTGGTTGCCATTTCATTTTAGCCTTGATGCTTTGTAGCGTTGCGTCCTTGTGCATGACCGGACGTGCCGTGATAAGAATTACGGTTTTACCTATGATCCGATTTAGAAGATCAAAAGAATAAGTTTCTTTTTCAATCTGACGAACAAATGGCTTCAGTTTTTGGTGACTGTTTGAAACAAGCGTGTAGTTTAAGTCCAACAAAATAATCATAACTTTATGCCTAGCCGCTTTTCATAAGCTTGCGTGGCTTGATCTACTAAACCCATGCGGTTCCCATCAGGATACGGTAAATCAAACTCAAAAGCGAAAGCTGCTTTTAATTGCGTGGGATTTATTGGCTTTGGATGAGCACAAATAGCCGTCACGTTATGAACGCGCTCTCCCACCTGCACCCGCTCGAAGAAAGGTTGAAATAGTTCATAGAACTCTTTTTGCGAATGATACTTCTGAACCTTTGGTTTTGATTGAAAATCACCCAGTGAAATACCGCCTTCATAGTCCAGACGAAACAAACACTCTTTCAAACGGCGTTCAGATATTTGATTACAGCCCGCAAGATTCTTCCAATTTGCATGAGACCGCGCAGAAGCTACTGCATAAAGACGTGTTTTAGGGCCACATAACGCCGCACAAAGACAAGCGATGTGTTCTCGATCCTTCTTAAAAGGCACACTATTTAAAACCGAAGAAATAAAAACGGAGTCATACTCCGTTCCAGCGGCAACATCTGATAAAAATTGGCTGACAAGGGAAAGGCTTTTCTCTTTATCAATAACATCCTTCTCTTTAATCCGATATGGCTCAAACGGAGCAACCCTAACACCGATAGATCGTAAAATCATTGTTTCGGTTAAATGTCCTGCTCCAAAATCAACAACGGAAGTGCCGTAAAGATTTTTCCAGTGTTTAGCGTTTTCTGGTTTTGTTACGTCATATTCTTTAACAGTGCTTTTCTTATAATGAGCAAAGATAAACCCCCAACCCAGCGTTTCACGAACACGGCGCACCCGCCGGAATGAATTATAACGAAGCAGATCGGCATAACGTGTATGAATATCAAAATCCATGCTCAAAAAGTTTAGCATGGCACTTGCCAGCTCAGCCTGTTCATCCGTAATCCAAACAACCGAGATTTCTTTATCACCGCGCTCAGCAGCAAGCTCTACGCGTCCAAGGCCATTGACAATTTTGTGATCTTTGGTAGCTACAACAGGCATTTGAATGCCGCGCTTGCGAAGCATTTGTGAAAGATTGCGTGTATATGGAACCCAACGCCCCTTATTGACCTCTAAAAAGGATTTGATAGATACAGTTTCCGCGTTCAAGCAAGGATACGCCTCTTCCTGATCTTCCATAGCTTCTGCAATATCAAAAACATTACATTCTTCCAGCGCCAGTTGCAGCGTGTCAGGTGCATCCGAGTTTTGCATATCGTTTGTGCCACGATTGAATGCAATATTAATTGCTTTACGCTCTTCCAGTGTCATGCGCGGAACGAATGTAACTGGAACCTCTTTCATCCCCATGCGCGTTGCAACAAAGTGGCGTTGGTGGCCAGAAAGAATTTCACCATTC
>DOBW01000075.1 GCA_003504035.1 Rhodospirillaceae bacterium
AGCTCAAACAGCCTCGGCCATGCGTCTAGAACAGCGCAACCGTCTCGTTCACCTGAGAGAAAAAATTAAAGGCGCCGAAAAGCAAAGTGAAGAAGCGCAGACCACACTTCAGGAAACAACATCAATCCTGCAACAATGCCAAGCGCTGGACCAACAAACGCGCCAAGCTCTTCAAGCTGCTTTTGCTGCCCTGAATGATGCACGCACCACATTTGAACAACAAAAGCACGAAGTCACGGAAGCGCACACCAAACTGAATGCTCTGGATGAAACGGCACATGAAATTGTACAGGATATGGATATTTTGCGCGCCCGCGCCGTAGAAATTGAGCAAGAACGCACCGCACTGCCCCATATCGAAGAACTTCAAACAGAAATTGCAAGCAAGCGTATAGAGCTTTCCGAAGCCCGTGAAAAACAAGCACGCCAGCAAAGCAAAAAAGACGGCGCATCAAGCGAACACAACCGGATCACCACACGCCTTGAAAGCGTGGAAGAAGAACTTGAGGCATGGCAAGAACGCATGAAAAATGCGGAAACACAAAGTGTTTCCTTGCGTGAACGCATCGCCAAACTAGAAAGTAATTTAATTGCTCTTCACGCCCGTCCTGCCGAGCTGGATCAAAAACGTGATGCCTTGATGAGCGAGCTAAGCGAAGCTGAGAAAAAGCGTAGCGCTGCAGCCGACATCCTCATTGAAACAGAGCAAAAGCTAAGCGCCAGCGAACATAAGCTAAAAACCGAAGAAGAAAATCTTGGCACCGCACGCGAAGAACGCGTGCGCGCCGAAGCTGCTGTAACAGCTATCCACGAGCATTTGGACGTGTTGCGTGAGCGCATGGATGAAAAACTAAAATGTGCGCCAGAAAATCTTCGTGAAATTGCAGCGTTTAAAGAAGAAGAAGATAGTTTGCCCAATATTTTCGAACTGGAACAACTTCTAGGACGCTTTAATCGTGAGCGTGAGAATATGGGTCCTGTCAATTTACGCGCCGAAGTTGAAACAGAAAACGCCAAAACTGAGATTGACAAACTCACACAAGAAAAAGAAGATCTCACGGCAGCTATCGGCAAATTACGCCAAGGCATCGGCAAACTAAACCACGAAGCCCGCGAAAGATTGAATAACGCCTTTTCACAGGTTAATGAACGTTTTCAAAAGCTCTTCACCTCCCTCTTTAGCGGCGGCACAGCATATCTGGAACTTATTGACAATGAAGACCCCATGAATGCTGGTCTTGAGATTTTTGCAGCGCCTCCCGGAAAAAAACAGCAAATTCTTTCTCTGCTTTCGGGCGGTGAAAGAACCTTGACTGCGCTGGCACTCCTGTTTGCCGTTTTCCAAACAAACCCCTCACCTATTTGTGTTTTGGATGAGGCCGAAGCCGCATTGGATGAAAGCAATATCACACGCTTTTGTGAACTTGTTCAAATGATCGGCAAAGAAACAAAGACCCGTTTTCTTATCATCACCCATCAACGGCTTACGATGGCACATATGGACCGGCTCTTTGGTGTCACGATGAGCGAAAAAGGCGTTTCCCAGCTTGTCTCTGTCGATTTGGCTGGTGCTGTTGCGCTACGTGATGGCGAAGAGGCTTCAGAAGAAACCGAGGCTAAGGCGCAAGCCACAGAAACCCTCAAAGCTGTGCAAGCCGCTTAATTTTAAACGGCAAAAAACTTTAGCGAAAAAAGCGGGATACCCACCAACATACTGAAAAATAATGATGAATATGAACACCCGAAGCAAGGGCTTCTATGTTCGGAAACCATAATAGGAATATATTCCTTGACAAATGTGCCCTAATATGCCATGGACAAAGCACGGCGCGACGCGCCCTTAATACGCCCTTTTTCGATAGAAAAGCAGAGCGTTTTTTTATGCATAAAACTAAGGAATAAAGAATGTCTTACCTGAAACAACAGGAGGCCAAATGCATGTTGCTGCACATAGAATCACGCATTCTGGCTTGCGCCGCTTATTTACAAAAAGGATATGTACCGCTCAAACTACAACACATAGTTGATGCAACAAGATCACTAAACACTTTAGAAAAATATAATCCAAACTGGCAAAGTCAGCCACGTGTGCCATCTGGAGATTCAGATGGTGGCCAATGGACAAGTGGTGGTGGCGGTGGAGCTTCACCATCTAGCCCTTTTATTGATGTTGATATTGATGACCCACCCTTGGAATCAGTGTATCCTGTTGAGGCCCTCATAGGTGGTCTGGGAGCACTCTCGGCCAGAAGCATCCTTGCCGCAATAAGAATTGTAAGTGGCTTTACACGCGCTATATACTCAAACATAAAGATACAGCAAGCCGCCAAAGCAATTGAAGCATTTTTTGGAGGGGCACCAGATATAAAAATCAACCCAGCACAAGACATTGTTCTTATGAAAAATGGCAAAAAGATAAGGTTTGATGTTAAAAACCCTCACGGAGAAGAACCACATTTTCATATTGAAACAAAACCTATTTCTGGTCGCGGCAAGTGGCCTGATAGCGGAAATCACCATAGATATACTTTTAAAGGAAAGGATTAAATTATGAAGTGGCTTGCCAAAATAGATAAACCAAGACAGCTCAAACTTGAAATTGTTAAAGAGCTTTTTAAAGACTTAAACCCCAACAAACCAGACACATACGGTTACTACCTTTACGTATGGGAAAATAATCGCTGTACTTATGACTATCTTCAAGACACGCTAGAAATAGCGATTGAGCAAGCAGAAGAAGACTTTGGCGTACCTAAAAATGCTTGGACAAAAGTGGAATGACTACATTTCAGCCAGCTGGTCACAAGC
>DOBW01000178.1:0-306 GCA_003504035.1 Rhodospirillaceae bacterium
GGCGAGGCGGCGTTCTTCTTCCAAACCGCGCGTGCCGTTTTCGGTGAGCGTAAGGCGGCTGGGGAAAATCTCTTCTTCCCATCCGGGCAAGAAAACATAATCGAACTCTAATCCCTTAGCGCCGTGCAAGGTCATCAAACTGACCTGATCGACATCTTTTTGTTCGGTAACTTCCAGCACAAGACTGACATGTTCTAAAAAGGCTTCCAGCGTATCAAAAGCCGACATGGCCGAGATAAGCTCTTTAAGATTTTCGAGGCGCGTGGGGGCTTCAGGCAATTTGCTGGCCTGCCACATGCCGGTATA
>DOBW01000178.1:407-4411 GCA_003504035.1 Rhodospirillaceae bacterium
AGTGTGCTGCGTAATTTTGGTTTCAGCTCATCCGTTTGAGAAAGCCGCCAAGTCGCTTCGCTGATAGGCATTCCTTGGGATCGCGCATAGGCATGAAGCTGCTGCATAGCGGCGGGGCCAACGCCACGTTTGGGAAGATTGACGATACGCTCGAAGGCGAGGTCATCATCGGTGGAGGCGATAACGCGCAAATAGGCCATGGCATCGCGAATTTCCCGTCTTTCATAAAAGCGTGCGCCGACAAGCACGCGGTAAGGAATGCCAAGCTGAATAAAGCGTTCTTCAAATTGGCGCGTTTGAAAACCGGCACGCACCATGATCGCCATGGTCGCCAGAGAAATCCCACGTCTTTGCAGATCTTCAATTTCATCGGCAACCCAACGCGCTTCTTCTTCGCCGTCCCATAGGGTGCGAACATGAAGTTTTTCGCCCATATCGGCATGTGTCCAAAGCGTTTTACCCAGCCGCATTTCATTGCGTGCAATCAGGGTGGCTGCTGCGCCCAGAATATGTCCCGTAGAGCGATAATTTTCTTCGAGCCGGACAACTTGCGCTCCAGGGAAATCTTCTTCAAAGCGCAAAATGTTTCCGATTTCTGCGCCGCGCCAGCCATAAATAGATTGATCCTCGTCACCGACAACACAAATGTTTTTGCTTTTTTGTGCCAGAAGACGAAGCCATAGATATTGAGCAATGTTGGTGTCTTGATATTCGTCTACCAAAAGATACTGAAAGCGGTTTTGGAATTCTTCTAAAATGTCAGGGTTTTGGCGCAATAATGTGAGTTGATGCAAAAGAAGATCACCAAAATCACAAGCGTTGAGATTTTTAAGCCGCTCTTGATAAAGAGCATAGATTTTTAAAAGCTTACCACCGGCCAGCTCGTTAATCTCGGTGCCGACATCTTCGGGAATAAGGCCACGATCTTTGTAGCGTTCAATCGCGCCTAATACGACACGTGGGGGCGATTTTTTTTCATCAATATTTTCGGTTTCTAGAAGTTGTTTGATTAAGCGAAGCTGATCGTCTGTGTCCAAAATAGTAAAATTAGGTTTCAGACCTACGCGCTCGGCATGGGGACGCAAAAGACGTGCGGCGAGGGAATGGAATGTTCCCAAGAACCACCCCTCGACTGAGCGACCAAGAAGGCCTGAAACACGTTCCCGAATTTCTCCGGCAGCCTTGTTGGTGAAGGTTAGCGCCATGATTTGCGCCGGTACGGCTGTGCCTGTGGAAAGAAGATGGGCAAGACGTGTTGTCAGGACGCGTGTTTTACCTGTTCCTGCGCCTGCCAAAACGAGGACAGGCCCTTCAAGCGCCTCGACAGCGAGACGTTGTGGTTTATTCAATTCTTTCCAGTAAGGAGGCTCGTTTTGAGCCGAAAGTGCATTTGTATCCATAAAAATGGACTAAAGCATGAACGTCCGTAGCGCAAGAGGGGATTTTCTTCTTCTGTCTAAAAAACAAAAAGTAGGGTAAACAGAGATTCCTTCCTCCTTTTTGGTAATTATTTTTCATGTTTTTTGCCCAAAGTCCTATTGTGCGCGGTGTGATTTTTTCTTTCTTTGGATTCACGGTTTGGGTCTGTGCCGATGCGCTAACGAAAAGCGTTGGCTTGGGAGGGGTTTCACCCTTCACGATTATTGCCTTTTCAAGTTGGGGTGCGGCCCTTACTGTTCTTTTGGGTACGTTATTGACGGGAAGACAGGCGCTTTTGCGTCCCAAGCGCTGGAAAATGCAATTTCTTCGCGCTGTTCCCTTTTTAGTGAGCGCTCTTATTAATGTTGTTGCTTTCACCAATTTGCCTATGACAACGGTTTATATCGGTATTTTTTCGGCGCCGCTCATTATTTCCCTTATAGGCGCTTTTTTTATGGGCGAAAAAATGAGCCGAAAACAATTTATAGCTATACTCATTGGCTTCTTGGGCGTTGTTGTGGCACTTTTTCCAGAAGCAACACATGAATTGATTGGCACGGAAGATCCAACACTTGGTTATATTGTATTGCCTTTTATGGTGCTGTTTTTTGTGACAGACATGCTTTTTATACGCGTTTTGGGGCGCACTGAAACAGCAGAAAGTTTGGTCTTTGTGCCTTTTTTCTTGCGCGGTCTTGTGCTTCTACCGGTTTTCTGGATCAATTCTGTGATAGAGCTTCCAGTTCAGACCATTTTGCTCGTTTTGGCTATGGGGACTTCGGCGGGGCTGGGCTATTTATTTGTCACGGCGGCCTACAAGATTGCGCCTGTCGCGCTTGTCTCGCCCATGCATTACACCCAACTCATAACGGGTGCTGTTTTGGGTTATGCGGTGTGGGGGACGGTTCCCTCGCTCTTGGTGCTTTCCGGTGGAGTTCTGATCATTATTTCGAGCTTGATCGTGGCTCATGAATCTAGGCGAATTAAGGCCTAATCTGCCGTTTTTCCTGCCTTTGGCCATGGACAAGCGTCAACTTATTGGCAAATATAGGCTCATTAGGAAAAATTGAGGACACACATGAAAACGCTTGCCGATATTCGCTCTACTTTTTTGGATTTTTATGCCGGACAGGGACATGAGATTGTCTCGTCATCGCCGCTTGTGCCACAAAATGACCCGACCTTGATGTTTACCAATGCGGGGATGGTGCAGTTTAAAAATGTTTTTACGGGTGCAGAAAAGCGGAATTACAAGCGTGCCACCACGGCTCAGAAATGTGTGCGGGCAGGCGGCAAACATAATGATCTTGAAAATGTTGGTTATACGGCGCGGCATCATACTTTTTTTGAAATGCTCGGCAATTTCTCGTTTGGTGATTATTTTAAGGAAGAGGCCATTTCTTTCGCATGGGAACTTGTCAGCAAAAACTTTGGGCTGTCGCAAGATAATCTTTTGGTCACCGTTTATCACGAGGATGAAGAAGCGGCCTTGCTTTGGAAAAAAATTGCCGGTTTTCCGGACGACAAAATTATCCGTATTCCAACATCCGATAATTTCTGGCGCATGGGCGATGTGGGACCGTGCGGGCCATGCTCGGAGATTTTTATTGATCAAGGTGACAAGCTTGAAGGGGGGCCTCCCGGATCGGCAAACGAAGACGGTGATCGCTTTTTAGAGTTTTGGAATCTCGTTTTCATGCAGTTTGAAGATCAGCCCGATGGTACGCGCATCAAGTTGCCTAAGCCTTCGGTTGATACGGGCTTGGGGCTGGAGCGCATGGCAGCTATCATGCAAGGCGAGATTTCAAATTACGACATTGATCTTTTTAAGGCGCTTATCGGCACAATAGCCGATCTGGTCAAAGTTGATCCAAGCGGCTCACAAAAACCTTCTTTCCGTGTTATTGCAGATCATCTGCGTGCTTCGGCTTTTCTGATTGCCGATGGCGTTTTGCCGAGTAATGAAGGGCGCGGTTATGTTTTGCGTCGGATCATGCGGCGCGGGATGCGCCATGCTCATCTCTTAGGGACGAGGGAACCGCTCATTTATCGTTTGATGCCTGAACTGGTTAAACAAATGGGTACAGCTTATCCCGAACTTGTCTGCGCACAAACTCTGATTGCCGAGACGCTGAAGCTTGAAGAAACACGTTTTAAGAAAACGTTGGATCACGGTCTTAAACTCTTGGATGAAGAATCTCAAAACCTCAGCGCGGATGGCGCTTTGCCGGGGGCAGTGGCTTTCAAACTTTATGACACATTCGGTTTTCCGCTTGATTTAACGCAGGATGTTTTGCGTGGTCGTGGTCAATCGGTTGATGTTGATGGCTTTAAAGCGTCTATGGAAAAACAGAAAGAACAGGCTCGGAAAAGCTGGGTTGGATCTGGTGATGCGGGAACATCCAAGATTTGGTTTGAGCTGGCCGATGAGCTTGGCGGTACAGATTTTCTGGGTTACAGCACAGAGCATGCCGAAGGAAAAATTTCGGCCATCGTACGCGATGGTGCTTGTGTGGATGAAGTAGGCGAAGGCACTGACGTTCAAATCATCGTCAATCAATCACCGTTTTATGCCGAGTCCGGTG
>DOBW01000092.1 GCA_003504035.1 Rhodospirillaceae bacterium
AACGGATTTGGAAACCAAAGTTTCGCTTAATCTAAACCTTCTTGATAAAGATGCTGTACCGCAGGTTATGGATTTGCGGTCTGCTCTACAGGCCTATTTGGATCACCGCATTGATGTTTTGGTTCGCCGCTCGCGCTTTCGGCTTTCTAAGATTGAAGATCGGATGGATGTTTTGGCGGGTTATTTGGTGGCCTATCTCAATCTTGATAAGGTCATTAAAATCATTCGTACTGAGGATGAACCCAAGCCCGTTCTCATTAAAACTTTTGCTCTTAATGATGGTCAAGCCGAAGCCATTTTGAATATGCGTCTGCGTTCTTTGCGCAAGCTTGAGGAAATGGAGATCAAAGGCGAGCAAAAAGATCTTCGCAAGCAGCAATCCGAACTTAAAAAACTTTTGAAGGATGAATCGCTGCGCTGGGGCGTTATCGACAAAGAGCTTGTTGATCTTAAAACCAAGTTTGGAAAAAGCACAAAGCTTGGCGCGCGCAGGACAGAGCTTGGTGATGTGCCGACTATTGAAGAAAAAGCTTTGCTTGAAAGTGCTGTCACGCGTGAAAATGTTACGGTTGTCCTTTCAGAAAAAGGCTGGGTGCGTGCGATGAAAGGGCATGATCTTGCCCTTTCCAGTATTCGCTATAAAGAAGGTGATGAAGCATGCTTTGTTTTAGAGATGGAAACAACGGATAAGCTTCTTCTCTTTGCCACTAATGGGCGTTTTTATACGCTATGTGTTGATAAATTACCGGGAGGTCGAGGCTTTGGTGAGCCTGTACGTTTGATGATTGATCTTCCGGGAGAGGCAGAAATTATCGGCCTGACAAAATATGAAAGTGAAGATAAGTTTATTGTTGCAAGCTCGGATGGGCGCGGCTTTATTGTGCGTTCACAGGATGTTTTGGCGCAGACCAAAAATGGCAAACAGATTCTAAATCTTTCAGGTAAGGGCAAAGCAGCGTCTTTTGCTCATTTTGACGGAGACACGATTGCTGTTATTGGCACGAACCGTAAGCTTCTTCTTTTCCCAGCCGAGCAGTTGCCAGAGATGGCGCGTGGGCGCGGTGTTATTTTGCAAAAATATAAGGACGGCGAACTTTCAGATATCAAAAGCTTTGTTTTGAAAGAAGGCCTGAGTTGGGCATCGGGTGAGCGCACACGTACAGAAACAGATTTGCGCATGTGGCGCGGGGAGCGTGCGCAAGCAGGCCGCTTGCCGCCAACTGGTTTTCCAAGGAGTAATCGTTTTTCGTAAATTTTAATATCTATTTTTAAGGGAGCGTGAAATGGAAGAAGATAGAAGTCTAGATGTCGATATAACGCCTGTGATTGGCGGCGTTTTTTCATGTATTACAAACTATTGTCATGACTATCATGGGGTTATGAATACAGGTCATTCAACGACGCTTACGGACCTTCTTTGTGTTTCGGGTGCTCTTTGTGGGCGTGCTGCACGGGAGTTTTCTTTAGAAACTTTCCCCAATTCTGGAGGGACAGAAAAAAGCCTCGTTCGAGTCCTTTGGGGAGAGGCCGGAAAGGAATTTACGCAATGTGGATCGGACACACTTTTGGCTTGGTTTAGAGAGGCTCCTCAAGTGGGAATTTCTGGCAAACATGCGCCGGGCTATAAGGAAATAAGAGCTATTGATAAAATGGAAAAACAGACCAACCTTACTTTTCCTCTTGGTTATGATAAAAGGTTTGGTCAAGTTATTCCGCTTAATCTTGCCGCTTCGGATCTTTGGGCTAATGTTTTTGGCTTGGCGCAAAGTGTTACAACAGAGGGAGCTCACTTTGTCGCCTTGTGGGCGGGGGTTTATAATTCTCTTCATATGCTTAGGCAAGAGCCCTGTTTTCTTTATAAAAAGCCCAATGCCAACAAAAAAATCGCCCAAAAAATGCTTTTTAGGTCTGTTTGGGGTGGGGCTAAGACGAAGCCTTTGTCACGCCGCGAGATCGAAAATGTTTATAAGTTGGCTTTATGTGAAGGTCCTTGCCAGTAGTTCGGTTTTTTAAAAAAAGAAAAAAGAGATTAATTTTAAGATAGGCAAAATTATTCTTCCTTCTTTTTTTCTTTCTGACTTGCTGATTTCAATTGCCCGCAAGCAGCCATTATATCACGGCCACGGGGGGTGCGTATGGGGCTAGCATAGCCTGCAGCGTTAACGTAATCCCCAAATTTTTGAATGGTGGCATCGTCAGAGCTTTCATAAGGACTTCCGGGCCATGGATTATAGGGGAGAAGATTAATCTTTGCCGGAATACCGCGCAGGAGCCGAACCAATTCTTTCGCATCGGCCGGCCCATCATTTATGCCTTTAAGCATGACATACTCAAATGTGATGCGCCGTGCATTGCTGGCGGCGGGATAGTCACGGCAGGCTTGTAAAAGTTCTTCAATCGGATATTTTTTATTAAGCGGAATAAGTTCGTTGCGCAGCTCGTTGGTCACAGCATGAAGGCTGATGGCGAGATTAATACCCAGCTCTTCGCCGCAGCGCTTAATCATGGGTACAACGCCCGAGGTTGAGAGTGTGATTTTGCGCCGACCAATGGAGATTCCTTCTTCATCCATGATGAGTTTCACGGCTTTGGCAACGGGCTCATAATTAAACAAAGGCTCGCCCATGCCCATGATAACGATATTGGAAAGAAGGCGTGCTTTGGGTATAGTGCCCCATTCACCCAACACATCTTTTACATGCATGACCTGCATAAGAATTTCTGAAGCATTAAGATTGCGAACAAGGCGCATGGTTCCCGTATGACAAAAACTACATTTGTTGGTGCAGCCAATTTGAGAAGAAACACAAAGTGATCCGCGATCTTCCTCGGGAATATAAACGGCTTCAATTTCGTGACCATCGGCCATGGCCATCAGCCATTTGCGTGAGCCATCCACCGAGATTTGTTCAGTTTTAATGGTTGGTCGCCACACGACAAAATGTTTGGCAAGCTTGGCGCGAACGGATTTGCCCAGATTGGTCATTTTTTCAAAGTCGCGCACGCCGTGGCAATAGATCCATGCCCAAAGCTGTTTGGCGCGAAAAGGCTCAAGGCCGAGCGTTTCCATCTCGCTTTTCAGCTCGGCCAAGGTGAGGCCGATCAGATTGCGCTTCCCATCAATGAGAAGGGGTGTTGGCGTAAAACGCGCTGCGTGGCTTTTTAAACTTTCATCACTCATGGGGGCGAGAATGCACGTGAATCAAGGTGAAAGTCAAAAGTTGCATCATAAAATCCAGCCTGAATGAATGGCGGCAATGCCGCCCATAAGGTTTTCATGACGGACATTGTCAAAACTGGCGTTTTTAATGCGTTTTGTTAACGCTGTTTGATCCGGAAATTGCCTTATGCTTTCGGCAAGATACTGGTACGCCTCGCGGTCATTGGCTACTTTTTCACCAAGCCACGGCAGGACAGAAAAAGAATAAAGGTCATAGATTTTCTTTAAAGGGGAAATCACGCCAGAGCTAAACTCCATGCAGTAAAAACGCCCTCCCGTTTTGAGGACGCGTGCAAACTCGGCCAACGCCTCGTCAATATGTGTCACATTACGAAGCCCAAAAGAAATGCTAAGCAGGTCAAAGCTGTTATCTGCAAAAGGAAGTTTTTCGGCATTGCCAACAACCCAATTAAGGCCTGTGAGATAGCCTTGATCGATGGCCTTGGCTTGGCCAACTTTGATCATGTCGGGGTTGATATCGCAGATTGTGATGTTTTCGCGACTGCTTTGCGCTTCGCGCATAAGCGACTGCTCGCGAAGTTTTTTTGCACATCTTAGGGCGATGTCGCCTGTGCCACCGGCTACATCCAAAATAGCCTCGCCTGCGCGGGGGCGCATTTTAGCGACAAAGTGATCTTTCCACGGGCGATGTAGCCCGCCTGACATAAAATCATTCATCAGATCATAATTTTCAGCGACAGAGGAAAAGACGGACGCGACGCGGGCCGTTTTTTCTTCTGGTGACGTGCGGGTATAGCCAAACCAACCCGATTCAGGGTTTTTCTTCACGCGGCTTCTCCGACAGCTTCCATAGGCTGAGAGAGCATGGCATCATAAATCTCAAAAATGGAATCACGCCATGTTTCCATGGGGAAATAATCCGTTACAAAGTCACGTGTCTTTATGGCTAGATCAATGCGGCGCGGCGGGCTCATGGCCATGGCGGCTTCCAGCGCTTCTGTTAGCGCCTTTTTATTTTCGGTGGGAATAACCCATGCTGTTTCCTTTTTTTGCACCATTTCAACATTGGCTCCGCAATCGGTCACAATAACAGGGCGGCCTATGGCTTGCGCAGCAAGAAGCTCTGGGGCTTGGCCGCGTGGCAAGGCATTGGTGGCGACAACAAGACTGGAAAGCCAGCAGGCCGCAGGCCAATCATCGCAGAGCTCAGGCATAATGACTTTGCCTTCAAGACCTTCTTTTTTGAGAAGATTTTCAATCTCATCGCGCGTTCCGGGGACATGATTATCATGGCTGATAAGAACCAGATAAATGTCTTTGTTTTTAAGCGGTGCAATGGCTTCAATCAGGTTTTTATGTCCCGATCCAGGCGCAAAAGGTGTCGCCATAATAATAATGCTGGCTTGCTCTGGAAGCCGCCAAAGATGCGAGAGCTTTTGAATGCGCTCTGGCGTAACACGAACGGCTTCATACCAGCTAAGATCAACTCCGGGATAAACGCGATAGAGAAAGTCTGTCTCGAGCTTGAAATCCTCGCGCAAATGCTTTGCCATATAATCGGAAGGAACACGAAAACGTGCTCCTTGTGTTGCAGCTTTTTGAAGTGCTTTGCGGCGAGAGGATGTTACGGGGGCGGGATCAGTCAGGTCGATTAGAAAAGGCAGGTCACGCGAACGCGCAACTTTGGTTGCCAAGCGGACCATTTCAAAGCCGTGAGCATGAATTATTGAGGGCCGATTTTTTTCGATGAGAGATTCAACTATTTTACGGCTGCGCCATGCCCCAAAGACACTACTGTTGCTTAGCGGTAGCTCGGTGTGTCGCACGGCGGCGCGCTCGGCCTCCAAGACCCATGGGCCTCCGGCTGTTGCGGCTAGGGGCCTCCAGCCAGCGCGATGCGTTTGAATGGCCATGTCCAAAACTTCGCGCGCGGGGGCGCCAATTTCCATATTGGGGGCCAGATGTAAAACGGCTGTGCGCAAGGGGTGAGGCTGTTTCTTGCTGCCAAATTTTATGTTAAGGTTTGGTGAGTTTGTATGTGACATTTCTTGGAAGTGAAAAATAATGAATCAGGACATCTCTTATCTTACTCTAGCTGATAGGAAGCTTGCCTATCAACAACGCAATGCATCCCCTGAAAGTGCCGGAAAAGCTGGGATTATTTTCCTTGGTGGCTTTGCTTCGGACATGGATGGGACAAAAGCGAATTTTTTGGATGAAAAAACGACTCAGGCCGGACAGAGCTATCTGCGATTCGATTATCGGGGGCATGGGCTGTCTTCGGATAAGTTTGAAGACGGGTGTATCGGAGATTGGGCCGATGATGCGTTGAAGATCTTTGATAGTGTCACAAAGGGGCCTCAGCTTTTGGTGGGCTCTTCAATGGGCGGCTGGATCGGGCTTTTGCTGGCCCGCGCGCGGCCTGATAGAATTGCGGGGTTTGTCGGCATTGCGGCGGCGCCCGATTTTACAAGAGAGCTTATCATTCCTTCTTTGACCCAAGACCAAAAGGCCTCGCTTGAAGAAGATCGGA
>DOBW01000206.1 GCA_003504035.1 Rhodospirillaceae bacterium
TAAGAAACCATGGCACGAAGAGAAGTTCTTTCATTCAAATCCATAGATTTGACGCCCGTTGGAGCATACGCCATCCAACAGGAGCAAGATGTTGACTCCTCAGCAGAGCGCGCCTTTAAGAAAACGAGGGAAGATTCGAAAGGAACCTCGGACATAAAAGAACTCCTGAAATAATTTTTCTCGAAACGCATACAATAAATAAAGAAAAAAACTAAAGCCCAAAGACTAGTTTTATACAAAAAAGCCTCTAAATGCCTTATACCTACCAGAAAAAGGCAAGTAAATGCCTTTTTTTGGTTGCTTAGAAAAAACATTTACCCGATAATCAGTTATGATTAATAGCGGTTTAACCCTACTACTACTATTTCCTCTTTTTTATTAGAATTTCGCTACGAAAGTAATGAAAAGCTTGAATAAAGAGTCACAAAAACGTTATTAAAGCAAGTCAACAAAAAGGGCGGTAAAGTACATGATCACAGCATCTCAGCTCCGTGCCGCAAGAGGTATGCTCGACTGGACCAGATCTACGCTGGCCAAAGCATCGGGCTTGTCTGCTGAAACGATCAAAAATATTGAACATGGAATCTATACCCCGCAAGAATCATCCATTGATGCCATCGTCCGCGCCTTCGCCGAAAATGATGTTGAATTTACGGATGGCGATGGGGTTAGGACGAGAAAAAATAGAGTAATGGTTTTCTCAGGAAAAAACGGTTACGAAAATTTCTTAGACCACGTTTATTCTGTTATGAAAAAAGGTGGCGCAATTCGGCAGTTTAACATAAGTGACGGAACTCACTTGCTACCATATGCAAAAGATACCGCTGCTGAACACCTAAGAAGAATGGGCAACATACGCAACCTTGATGCCCGCGTACTAACTGCTGAAGGAGATTACAACTTTCCTGCAACATATTGCGAATACAAATGGCTGGACAAATCATCTGAAAAATTGATTCCCTACTACGTCTTCAACGACTATATTTCAATGCTCATTTTTAAGAATGATAAGTACATAGAAACAATATCTATTCACTCCAAAATGCTAGCTGAGTTATATAACGATCAATTTTCACAATTTTGGAACTCTGCCAAAACACCGAACAAAAAGCATAGAAAATGAATATTTCCGTAGCAGAAAATTGCCCAGCAAACACCGCCTCAGCATGGATGAATGCAGAAGCCGTTCGCATGAATGGGCATGATATAGTTCACGGAGCTATGCTAGGGCACGTTTTGCTACAAGACATTCAAGCTGAAGCTGATGCACATGGCGCTGATTTTGATCCTATTGCCTTCAAAAATGTAATTCGTTTGATCCGTGATGAGAAAATCCAAGCCCACTTTATTGCTCTCAAAAGAGATAGTGCCCAACCCGTTTTTGCAGGAAGTACCATTGAATTTCCAACAACAATAACATTATGGGAAGAAGATTCTTTTGTTCATTACCCTGCACTTTACACCGAAGATTTGTATGTTCTTCCTGAAATTTCTGAAAAATTAAAAGAAGAAAAAAAGCGCAACGGAATACAGGACAGAGTAGGCCTAGGAACTCTCTTTCTAAAAGAAAAACTTTCCTTACAAAAAAAGACAAGAAACAAACCCGATTCCGATCATTCACACAACATGCCACCAAGAGGCTTTGTTGCAGAGTATGCAATTGATAATGACTGCGCAAAGGCTTGGCTTCAAAAAGTTGGTGGAGAGCTTGATGTTTCACAAGACAATAACATTTTTCAATTTAGTAAAGATTCCCCCCACCTCCGATCAGAAAAAACCAACAGCACTATTTATGTTGATTATTTAGGCGCTGATCATCCAGATGGAACGATTTTCCAACCAAACGTTTTTGCAGTAACAGCAGAAGAAAACAACTCAACTCAAGCGCTTTCCGTCAGTTTCACGGGAGCCATCTCAACCTTTTCTGGAAAACCAATCATACGCGTTCAACTCACGAGCAATGGATCCCTTCACAACACAAACTGGATTAAAACTTCACTCACAAATATATTTGATGTAGCTCAAAATGAGATTATAAAAAGACGCTGGTTCCCTTGGGCCACCTCACATGCCAAGAAAGCCCATAATTTCTTAAGAATAATGAAACTTCACGCTACACATGAGCCTATCATTAGAAAGGCTTTAAAAGAAATGGGAGCTAAACCACGAAAGCTTGGTACTAAATCCATGAAACCTGTTGTTGTTGATTTCAACAACAACACAACAGAAATACTAGAGACAGAGCCTTGTTTTCCATTCACCACCCTGAGAACAGTTCCTGAAAAAAATAAATCAGAAAAAACTGAGAACGCCATTATACCTAACCTGCAAAATTTTCCTATAGAAACTCAGCCTGCCTCAACTTCACCCCACCTCTAGCTTACTAACGCGCAAATCGGTACCCTCAACAGACTGAAACTCAAGCTCCGCGCCTTCAGCCAAAGTTCCTTTGGCCACCATCGGAAAACAGAACGCCATCGATTCTTGACACGCCCCTGAATACTCGCCCACCGTAAGCTGAACTTTCACAACCTGCGAAAACCCATCTTCCTGCGCTTTTTTTTCAAGAATTTTAAGAATGCTTTCACATAGAGAAACTTCATGCATAAACTCTAGACCTCCTGCTGAAAGTCCTTGATAACGGCAAACTCAACTTCTGGCAAGATTGCATCAACCTCGGCTGAACGAGGTTCTTCAAAAGAAAAAGATATGCCTTCAATCCCATAAATAATCATCGCAGGTGGCAACTTCCCTAATTGTCGCGCTATCTCGGTGGCCTCGGCAAGCCCAAACAAATGACTTGAATAACGAAAAACACCGCTGTTCAATTTCTCTTTCACAGCATCAAAACGCCGCACAGTACCCAAAGGCAACCCCGTCTTCATACAATCAACAATAACAACTTTTTTTTGATCTTCCCAAAGATGAATAAGAGAAGCTCCTTCACCGCTGTGGGGCAAAACTTCAACGCCACATGAATCCAAAACGCCGCTTTCGGCCATCTTATGCGCCAAATAAGGACCAACCCCATCATCACCGCGATGCAAGTTTCCTACGCCCAGAAATAAAAGAGACACGCTTACAACCTATTCCTTGATCATCGTTAGTTTCAAGAAATGCGTAGAGCAAGAGATACACGGATCATAATTGCGAATTGTCTGCTCACACCGCCATTTCAAAGCATCATGATCCAAATCCATACTCCGCTCAACAACACCATAAAGGTCGCGCTCAATCTGAGGTTGATTCTGCGCTGTCGGCGAAGAAATTGTAGCATTCACAACAAGACCTTTATCATCAAGCTCGTAACGATGGAAACAAACGCCACGCGGCGCTTCAGTCATACCGAAACCTTCGCTAGCTCTTGGTTTTGCCTCGATAAAGATGGGATCTGGTTCCTCATAAGCCTTAACAAGCCGCAGAGCCTCCTCACACGAGTAAAGTGTTTCAATCATGCGTACCAAAATACTTTTGAAAGGATTATGACAAACAGTATCAAGGCCTATTTCTTTAGCTAAACTCTTACAACGCCGCGTTAACTGCTTGTAGTTATTATTGTACCGCGCATTTGGCCCTGTCAGATAAGGTTGGCCATCCTCCCGCAATGAACCTTGAAGCGCCGTAGAATGAGCCACATGCTTTTCACGAAAATGCTTATGAAATTCACGCACAGGAATATGCAGCCCTTCGCTGCTCATGACATCACCTTCAACGATAGCGTATTCATCTGGGTGTGTCAGTGAAACGTAATTATACTCATACTCATAGTCAGGAAAATCGAACGTGCCAAAAAGCTTAGTCAGCTCAATCGAGGCATCAATACCCCACTTTAGCCTGTCAGCCAAAGCACGAACTGCCTTTTTAGTAGGGGCTTTATAAAAACCACCAACCTTTGTATTAACAGGATGAATAGCGCGCCCACCGCCAATAACTTCCAAAATGTCATTACCAAGCTTTTTCAGTTGCAAAGCACTTTCGACAACTTCTGGATTTGTGGCTGCCAATTGCAAGACATCATCAATACCTAAAAAATCGGGTGCATGGAGCATAGCTGCGTGAAGCACATGACTTTCAATCCACTCACCACAATACATCAAGCGACGTAAGTCGCGTATTTCCGTGGTGATCTCCATCTGAAAGGCATCTTCCATTGCCTGCTGCGCACCCATAAGATAAGCCATTGGGCAAATACCGCAAATACGCGCTGTGATATCTGGAACCTCCGTAAAGCTGCGGCCACGCAAAAAAGCCTCAAAAAAACGAGGAGGTTCAACAATCTTGAACTTACACTCTTTGATTTTTCCATCCTTGATGCGAACAAGCAACGCCCCTTCACCCTCCACACGCGAAAGCTCATCAACCTGAATTGTACGAGTCACATTCACAGGCTTCTTTGCTTTAGCCTTTTTAGGCGTTGCCTTCTTACTTTTTGCCGCTTTTGCCATAGATGGCTCCTTCATCTTTGCTGATTATTTCTTAAGATCATAAGCTTCGCTGATCTCGCGGAAACCGCCTGCGCTTGCATTATAGGAACGGAAGAAATCACGAATTTCCTTCTTATTCATTCCTAGTTTTTCAAACTGCTTAGCCAAACTAAAGCCATTTGGAAGCTCCGATGGACCAAAACAGCCATAACAACCACGATCCGTCGATGGGCACAAATTGCCACAACCCGCTTGAGTCACAGGACCCAAACACGGCGTACCCTTCGCAACCATAACGCAAACTGTTCCATTTTTCTTGCATTCCACACACTGGCTATAGTGAGGAATAGCAGGAACACGACCGTTCAAAGTTGCATTGATAACTTCAAGAAGTTGGCCTTTATCAATAGGACAACCACGCAATTCAAAGTCTACGTCAACATAATCCTTAATCGGCATCGAAGTTTTAAGTGTCGAGATATACTCAGGACGCGCATAAACGGCCTTTATATAATCGTTTACATTCGCGAAGTTTTTAAGCCCCTGAATTCCCCCAGCCGTTGCACAAGCACCGATTGTAATGAGTATTTTAGACTGCTCTCTGATTTTGAGAATACGTTTAGCGTCAAACTCAGTCGTGATTGAACCTTCAACAAGTGAAACATCATAAGGTCCATCAATCATAGCACTTGTTGCCTCAAGGAAATAAG
Source organism: Rhodospirillaceae bacterium (assembly GCA_003504035.1). Lineage (GTDB taxonomy): Bacteria > Pseudomonadota > Alphaproteobacteria > UBA9219 > UBA9219 > UBA9219. The sequence goes on from DOBW01000206.1 coordinate 5,135, forward strand.
CAAGCTCAATTCCCCCTACAACATCAAGCAGCTCATCTTCACAAGAAAGCAAGCTCAGTTGACATCCATCACATGAAGCAAACTTCCACACCGCAAGAGTTGGTTTTACTTTGTGCTTAGGCTGAACTTTACGCACAGCTTTCGACTTCTTCGCCTTAGAACTTTTCTTTACAGTTTTCTTCTTGGCTGTCGGCATAATTAAAGCTCCCGAACGTTAAGAGAATCAGCAATTTTGTCATAACGAAAGACCGGACCATCGCGACAGATAAACGAGCTACCCCACTGACAATGGCCACAGAAACCAACACCACACTTCATGTTGCGCTCCATCGAGAGATAGATTTTGTCATAAGTCAGACCACGTGCGTGCAGTGCTTTAACAACATTGAGCATCATAATTTCAGGCCCACAGGTAAAGGCCGCAGAATTCTTGGAATCAAATCCGCCAGAGGCCACCAGATCAGTCACAAAGCCAACACGGCCCTGCCAATCTCCTGTAGAGCGATCAACCGTAACTTGAACATCAAGATCAAAGCGTGCTTTCCAGCGCAAAAGCTCCTTAGAGAAAAGAATATCCTCGGGAGTACGCGCACCAAAAAGAATAGAAATGTTCCCAAATTTTTGACGCTCTTTTATGGCCTTGTAAATCGCAGGGCGCAACGGAGCAAGACCAATACCACCCGCCACAAACACGAGATC
>DOBW01000209.1 GCA_003504035.1 Rhodospirillaceae bacterium
TTCTTAAGTGGAATGACTATATTTAGTGTAAAGCCCTATCAAACAAACGCAGCGGTATATTTTTCGATAAAGCCTTTGAGCTTATCATCCGTCTCCGACGTGATTTTCAATTCAGCACGGATGGAAGAAAGAATGTCAGCACCATCAGCACGAAGTTTAATCAGAAGCCCTTTTTCAAAACGTCCAATATCCGTCACCTTAATCTCATCAAGAAGACCGCGCACACCTGCATAAATGGAGCAAACTTGCTCTTCAATAGGAAGAGGTTGATATTGATCTTGCTTGAGAAGCTCGGTCAAACGCGCACCACGTGCAAGAAGCTTTTTGGTCGTAGCATCAAGGTCCGAAGAAAACTGTGAAAAGGCTTCCATTTCACGGAACTGTGCGAGATCCAATTTAATAGAACCCGCCACTTGCTTCATCGCCTTAACCTGCGCGGCACTACCAACACGGCTAACGGACAGACCAACATTAATGGCAGGACGCACGCCCTTATAGAACAGCTCCGTTTCAAGGAAAATCTGACCATCTGTGATCGAGATAACGTTTGTCGGGATATAAGCCGAAACGTCACCCGCCTGCGTTTCAATAACAGGCAGCGCCGTCAAAGACCCTGAACCTTCCCGATCATTCATCTTAGCCGCACGTTCAAGAAGACGTGAATGAAGATAGAAAACGTCACCCGGATAAGCCTCACGCCCTGGAGGACGACGAAGCAACAAGGACATCTGGCGATAGGCAACAGCATGACGCGAAAGATCATCATAAACAATCAGAGCATGCTTGCCATTGTCGCGAAAAAACTCACCCATCGCACAAGCTGTGTAAGGGGCGATGAACTGAAGCGGCGCAGGCTCCGAAGCCGTTGCGGCAACAACGATCGAATATTCCATGGCGCCAGCATCTTCCAGCGTTTTAACAATCTGCGCGACGGTTGAACGCTTTTGGCCCACAGCAACATAAATGCAATGCAGCGTCTTTTTATCATCGCCAAGATCATTGATTGATTTCTGATTGATAAAGGCATCAATCGCAACGGCTGTCTTACCAGTCTGACGATCACCAATAATAAGCTCACGTTGGCCACGTCCAATTGGAACTAAAGAATCAATAGCCTTCAAACCAGTTTGCATTGGCTCGTTAACTGACTTGCGGGGAATAATTCCCGGAGCCTTAACTTCAACACGGGACATTTTGACATTTTTAAGAGGCCCCTTGCCATCAATAGGATTACCAAGAGCATCCACAACGCGACCCAAAAGGCCTGCGCCTGTAGGAACTTCAACAATTGCGTCGGTACGTTTAACAGAATCACCTTCGCGGATACTGCGGTCATCACCAAAGATAACAACACCAACACAATCCGATTCAAGGTTCAGCGCCATACCTTTGACACCGTTTTGAAACTCGACCATTTCGCCAGCGCGAACGTTATCAAGACCATAGACCAACGCAACACCATCACCAATGGACAGCACCTCGCCTACTTCGGCCATCTCTGCTGAAACGCCAAGATCTGAAATCTGTTGCTTTAAAACCGAAGAAATCTCCGATGCGCGAATATCCATTTACGCTGCCTCCCGTTGCGTTTTGAGCTGGCGTTCGATTTGCGCCAACTTACCTTTTACTGACGCGTCAATAAGACGCGAACCAAACTTAACCATAAGCCCACCAAGCAGGCTCTTATCTTCTCTAACAATAATATCGACCGTGCCGCCCATCAGCTTACTAAGTTGGGCAACCAGTTCTGTTCTCTGTGCTTGTGACAAAGCACACGCGGCCGTGACAAGTGCCGTACTTTGTCCGCGCAGCTCGGCAAACTCTTCACGAAAAGCATCAATCATGTGATCCAAAAGCGCTAAACGCCGATTAATCGCAACGCGCATTAAAAAAGACGTAGTGATCTCATTCAGCTTTGCGCTGGCAGCTATCTGCTTAATAACCTCACACGTTTTTTCTGAATGAAAGCGCGGATGCGTGGACATAAGCGTAAAATCACGACTACCCGTGATCGCTTCGCCTAAAGCATCCAGATCAGCCAACACGGCATCTGTCTGCCCTTTTTCCTCGGCCAGCTCCAACAGCGCAAGCGCATAGCGCTGCGCCAAGATGGCGGTCTTTCCGGCTAGTGCTTTTGGTACGTGCTTTTCAGACACAATGACGACTCCCGCTCCTGAGTAAAACGGCTTTAAACTCGTCAGGGAGATAGCAGAGCTAGCAGCCTAGCGCAACATATCAAACCCACCTTTTAGGAGACTTTTTTCTGTATTTTCAAAATCTGCTTAAAAACAGGACAATCTGGCCTGTGCGCTCCTTCTAAATACCCCAAAGACATGAGAAACTCACCCACAATTTCGGGTCCTACAAACTTAAAAGTAGCGCGAAAGAGCTTAACCCAATCCTTTTTGGGTCTTGGATGATGTGCATCAAGCCATGAAGAAAAACCGCTATAACTTTGACGAAGCTCGACAATTCGGCTTGCGTTCGTGATGATGGCCTCTATTTTGAGCCGGTTACGTATAATCCTCGAATCGCCCAAAAGCCGTTTTTTATCCCTCGCCCCATACATGGATACTTTTTTCGCATCAAATCCATCAAAAGCCTCATTCAGAGCTTCGCGTTTTTTAAGCACAGTTTCCCATGACAAGCCCGCCTGCATGATCTCGAGCGCCAAACGCTCAAACAAAACGCGCTCATCACTAGCAGGAAACCCGTATTCCTTATCATGATAGGGCCCATGCAAAGAATGTCCCCGCGCTATGTCACAATAATGATTTACTTTCATAAAGTCTATGTTACACTTACCCTCATGACGAACGCAACGACACATAAAAAGGCGCTTTTGCCACAGCTTCAAGCTGTGCGGGCTAGCTTTGTGTCGACCACCCTTATTTGTGTGGCCCTTCTTCTCGTTGTCGTGAATGTGCTTCCTGCTTAGCAGGAAAAACAGAAACTACCTCACCCTACAATTTGCACTTTTTAAACTCCACGACAGAGAAGGATATTCGCCATGAAAACGTCTATGGCCCAACGACAAGAAACCCCTGAGGAACAACCGGCATCCCAAAAGGCAAAGCTTGTTGTTTTACCGAAACCACAACCAAAAATGGACTTCGAAGAAGCCATCGTGAACATTTGCTCACTTGCAAGTTACAATACGGTTCGTGACGCTTTAAAAAAAGGGGAAACCCCCGATGGGACAAAATTCTCTAAGAAGAAAAAGAACACCCTTATCGAAGCTACCCAGCAAGCTGCCAAAGAAATTGCCCAAGCAAAATTATCGGGTTTGCAAAATGCGCAAACATTTTTTCCAAGCAGCCCAGCTGTAGAAAAAGAAAAGAGAGAAATTATCTCTCTTTTCAAAGCCGCTGGCCACTTTAGAAAATGGAACGGCATGAAAGGCATGGGAGAAGAAGCAAAAATTAGGCAGCAATCAAAAGACGCGTGTCTTTTGGCTAGAATCGAAAGCACTGCGCAGAGCAAGAAAAAACAAATGCCTTACCTACCACCCTCCCAGCATACTCTTTAGAAAGAAAAGAAACCCAAACGGGATCCGCTCTCGCGGAGATGACAATAAAGGCTAAAATCAAAAACAATAACCGTCACTCCCGCGCAAGCGGGAGTGACGGTTTCTTTAACGAAGAGATTTTAGTTTTTAAGCACTTTGCCTTTAGCCAGCATATGCTCGATACGAGCAAGCGTTTCTGGCATCTTGGCAAGATCAACGAACAACTCACGCTCAATGTCCATCAGCTTTTGTTCGCTAACGCCATTTTCTTCAGCACACAGAACGCGGGCAAACATCGTGCCAATCGTTGTGTCGTGAGGCGACGGCTTGGCTGCCTCAAGTATAAGCTCTAAAGCTGCTTTACCTGCTGGCCCTGGTAAATCAACAGTCCGAGAGGCCGGTGGCGTGTAGCCTTGTGCTAGCTCCAAAACCTTTTTCTTGCCATCAAAGAGCAAACGATCACTGTTCATGCTGATACCATCGCTCTTACGCAAGAAGCCTAAAGCCATAGCATCCGCAGCAGAAGACGATACACGCATTGTCGAGATCAACTCGAACACCTTATTCACAGGAGGCGCATCATCACATCCACAGCCGCATCCTTTAGCGGCCTCCGCAGCACGGCCTAGCATTTGCGTACAGCCGCCCCATCCCGGAATAAGCCCAACACCAAGCTCGACCAAACCAATGGCAAACTCACAATAGGACTGCACCGCCGAGCAATGAAGAGTAAGCTCACATCCGCCGCCCAAAGCCGACCCTGATGTGGCGGCAACAGATGGGAATGGTGCAAAGCGCAACTTGCTGTAAGTGTCCTGACCTTTTTTAATATAGGCATCAATCTCATCAAACTTACCTGCCTTAATCGAGTCACGGAAACTTGCCAGATTGGCTCCCGCCGAGAAAATGCCTTCATTGTGAATAACAAGGCCTTTCCATTTGCCATTACCATCACCAATCAACTCTCGCGTTTTGTTGAGCATATCCAAAACGCCGTCATCCACGATATGCGCTTTAGTATTGAACGACAGGCACAACACACCGTCGCCAATATCCCACAAAGAAGCCGAAGCGCTTTTTTCAACAGGTTGAGAACCAATCTTTATATCGGAAAGCAACAAGACACCTTCCGCACGCGGCACATCAGCATAAGTTCCATCAAGCTGCAAGAACTGCCTCTTTCCGCCATCAATGCGATAGAAGCTCTTTCCAGCTGCTTTTTCAAGCAAGGCCGGAACCTCACGAGACTCAGATTTCAACTTTTCCATAAACCAATCGGCTCCGACTTTGTCGAGCAGCTCAAAGGGACCAAACTTCCAATTATACCCCATCTTCATGCCATCATCGACAAGTGTAACATCGGCCACCGTGTCTGGCACCAAAACGAAGGCATAGGAAAGCGTTTCAGAAACAACGCGCCAAGCAAACTGGCCAATCTTATCGTCCGCTTCACAAATTGCACGAAGATCATTGCCCGCCGCTTCAAGCGTTGGAATCTTAGGTGACGAAGAAGGTCCATAAGTACCCGTTTCCAGATTAATGGATTCTTTGCTCTTGCCTGCTTCAGTTTTTAAGACACGATAATAGCCGCCCTTACCTTTGCGTCCTGTGTATCCATCAGCAATCATCTTCTTGAACAATTCAGGTTCTTGATAAATGTTACGATAAACATCATCTGGCTCCAAAGTTGAAAGCAAGCTTTGGCCAATCAATGGCATCAGATCAAGGCCAATCAAATCAATCAAACCGAAAACACCTGTACGCGGAATACCCATCGGGCGACCACAAACGGCATCGGCCTCTTCAACAGTTAAGCCCAAATCCATCGCAGCATTCACCGCAGATTGAAGCCAGAACATGCCCAAGCGGTTGGCGATAAATCCTGGGGTGTCATTACAAGGAACAACGCCCTTACCCAATTTTCTATCACAAAAATCGGCCATAAGCACTCGTGATTCCGGTGATGTCTGAGGTCCTGTGATAAGCTCCAACAGGCGCATATAGCGAACAGGGTTGAAAAAATGCGTAATCATAAAGTCTTTGGCAAAACCTTCAGACTGATCACTAATCAAATTAGCCAAAGGAATGGTCGAGGTGTTTGATGACACGATCGAACCTGCCTTGCGAACAGAATCTACCTTCTTGTAAAGATCGCTTTTGATCTTGGGGTTTTCCAAGACAACTTCAACAATCCAATCACATTCCGCAATTTTTTGAAGATCATCTTCAAGATTTGCTGGCGTAATGAACGCGGCAGCAGAAGGATGCATAAAGGGCGATCCACGCCCCATCATCCTTTCCAAAGCCTTCTTTGCCATCACGTTACGGTCATCTGCATCTTGAGGCACGATGTCGAAAAGAAAAACGGGAACGCCTGCATTAGCAACTTGCGCAGCAATTTGGCTTCCCATAACGCCGGAACCAATAACGGCGACTTTGCGAATTTCAGATGGCATTTTAAAACTCCTCATGATAAAACGCGCCAGAGCGACGCACTTGCTATATGCACCTGAAACGCTAAAAAAACGGTTAAGTTCCTCTTTTTCATACAGCTGTGTACCCGATTGGTTGTTTTCAAGGTCAATCTCGCCTAGAGTGCGGCCTATAAAGAACAGAAAACCCAAGGTGTTATCATGGAAAATGTAAAAGTTGCTGTTATTGGCATAAGCGGAAATATTGGTCAGGAAACACTCAAGATTCTGGCGGAACATGCCATTCTTCCTAAGCAAATTGTT
>DOBW01000133.1:0-2270 GCA_003504035.1 Rhodospirillaceae bacterium
TACGCAATAAGGCTCGACAAAAAGTAATTTTCGCCTATGGGTAATTCTTAATTGAAACAACTATAATTAGAGGAAAAAAGATGAGCAGCGCGTGCAGTTTGTTGAATCTCGTTCGCCGAGATATTCGTGTGATGAAGCCTTATGTCTCGGCGCGGTCGCTTTCGCCTCTGGCGGAAGGAGATATTCTTTTGGATGCCAACGAGATGCCTTATGCGCCTTTGGTGGGGACGAAGGGTTATAATTGTTATGCGGATCAGCAGCCTGTCGAGCTTATCGAGGCGGTGGCTTCTTTTTTCAAAGTTGATCCTGTACGTTTGCTTGTTTCGCGCGGGGCTGATGAGGCCATTGATTTATTGGTCCGCCTTTTCTGTCAACCCGGAAAGGACAGCATTCTTATTTCACCGCCAGCTTTTCCGATGTATGCGCGTGCGGCAGAGTTGAATGGCACTCGTGTTATTTCTGTTCCGCTTGAGATTGATTTCACGCTTGATGTTGACTCTGTTTGTGCGGCGGCGGCTGAGGATACAAAGCTTGTTTTTGTAACCACGCCACATAATCCGGTTGGGATTAGTGTGCCAGAAGAAGACATCATAAAATTGTGTGAGCATTTTAAGGGCAGGGCCGCCATTGTTGTTGATGAAGCTTATATTGATTTTTCGCCCCATTCTTCGGCAGCACATTTGATCGATTCTCACGATAATGTTGTTGTTTTGCGTACTCTTTCCAAGTCTATGGGGCTTGCAGGTGTGCGCTGTGGCGGCGTAATTATGCATCAAGACCTTATCAAAGAAGCCTTGAAGGTTTTGGCTGTTTATCCTGTACCTGTGCCTGTTTTAGAAACGGTTTTAGAGGCGCTTTCACCGGCTTCGTGCAAGAGAATGAGAGAAAAGCGTGCGCGCCTTCTTGTGAATAAAAAATGGTTTGTCGAGCGCATCGAAAATTTGGATGTTGTTGAAAAAGTTTTTCCCTCTGATGCGAACTTTATTCTTGTGCGTTTTAAGGATGTCGTTTCCATAGAATCCTTGGCACGTAAAAACGGGTTTGTTTTGCGAGATCAAAATAATGTGCCTAGCCTTGAAGGTTGCATTCGGATTTCGATTGGTACGCGTTCCCATATGGAAGCACTGGCCACCTTGTTTGAAAAAGGAGAGCTTCCCGAAAGAATGAAGGGGCGCAAAGGTGAATGTCTGCGCCGCACAAAAGAAACGGGGATTGATGTTAAAGTCAATTTAGATCGCGTGGAGCCTATATCTGTTAGCACAGGCATAGGTTTCTTCGATCACATGTTGGATCAGATCGCGACACATGCAGGGATTTCCCTTAAAATTGAAGCTCAAGGCGATACGCACATTGATTTGCATCACTCTGTGGAAGATACGGCCATTGCGTTGGGGCAGGCTTTGGCGCAGGCACTTGGCGATAAGCGTGGGATTGAGCGTTATGGCTTTACGCTGCCGATGGACGAGTCTTTAGCTCAGATTGCTCTTGATTTAGGTGGGCGAGGAATGTTCGTTTTTAAGGGCTCTTTTGCCGCTGCGCAGGTGGGGGAATTGCCCACCATTTTGGTTGAGCATTTCTTTCGCTCTTTGGCTGAAAATCTTCAGGCAACGATACATCTTTCTATTGAAGGAGCCGATACACATCATCAGGTCGAAGCTTGTTTTAAAGCCTTTGGCCGTGCTTTGCGTATGGCGGTTGAACAAAACAAAAAAGACATGTGTGTCAGCACGAAAAGGTTGTTGTGATTGCCGTTGTTGATAGAGCCTATTTGAAACAGGCTCTATAGGGAATTCTTAATTGGAACGACTATAAGTTCGCGTTGCTCACTAAGAGAAAGCTGTCAATTAACAAGATTGTCCATGTTGAGATCGACAAGGAACTCGATGATGTTGGGATAGCAGCGCGATGGAAGGTCTTCGATCTTGTCGGTGCTGTAATGAGCGGCCAAGACGGAAGCGACCATGGCTTCGTCTGCGCCTTGCGTATAGGCAACATAGGCCACCATGCCGCGCACGGCATTCAGCTCGATTTTGTTGAGAGGTTTTGTGCTGGCCTCGCGCAGGGCGGTCAGGCCCGAGATCAAAAGCCGCAGGTCAGCTTCGGAAAGTTCAGAGCGGTTCTCGCTGATGGCGTGTGTGAAAAGTTCTTCGGGTGTTATCTGTGTTTTGTTGGTTTTGGCCATGATGGAGCATCCTTGTGTCAAGATTAGGCCGCTTGGCGTGTGATGCTTGTCTCGGTCTGGTTCATAAAATGGTCCCAGCGTTGTTCTA
>DOBW01000133.1:2313-4549 GCA_003504035.1 Rhodospirillaceae bacterium
TTGAATGCCTGTTTCACCATGTTTAGACAGAACTGTTTCAAATTTTTCCATTTTATATCTCCGTTTTAAAATGTTGCTTTAAACGATATGTCTGATGGGCTGTATTATTTTTATAATGTAACATATTTTTGGGGATACGGCAAGGGAAATCTGCATTTTGCAGAAAAAAAATATACAGAAACTAAAAATAACGCTTTAAAATTATGCAAACTACCATTATTATGTAAGAACTTGCCCATTTTTGGTAGTTTTGGCGTATAAAAGAAACATATATTATTAACCATAAGCATGGTATAATTACGGAAAATGCATGGTTTGAGAGGAAAGATATGTCTGTAGGACGTCAAATTCGAGCTGGTCGTGGCTTGCTGCGGTGGTCAGCGGCAGCTTTAGCCGAAAAAGCGGGCCTTACGCGGGATACGATTAACAAGATAGAAGATGATGCCGTTCAGCCTCGTGAGGGCACGCTTAAAGACATTACGCGTGCCTTTGATGAAAATGGGGTTGAGTTTACAGATAATTTTGGTGTGCGCCTCAAACCGCAGGGCATAGAAGTTCTTGTTGGGCCAGAAGGTCTCCGCAGCTTTTTTGATGGTGTTTATGAACATCTAAGAGAACATGGGGGGACAGTTTTTCAGACGGGTGTTGATGAAAATATTTTTTCGGAACATCTCGGAAAATATTCGTTTGTACATATTAAAAGAATGATGGAGCTTACCCAAAAGCGTCACGATATAAAGATGCTTTCGCTTATCAAAGAAGGGGATACAAATTTCACCTGCTCTGATTATGCAGAGTATCGCTGGCTGCCAAAGGAAATGTTTGATCCGGTTCCTTTTTATGTGTATGGGGACAGTCTTGCTATTATGTCTTTTCAAACAATCCCTGCGCCAACAATAGTTGTTCACAATATACCGGCTATTACGCACGCTTATAAAAAGCAGTTTGAAACTTTTTGGAACATTTCTAAAGAGCCTCTTAAAGAAAGAGGCCAATAATAATGTTGCACTATCATGAGGTCATTAGGCCTACATTTTCTGAAAGTTTTTTTGAACAGTCTGTTGATTGGTGGTTGGGTCTTACGTCAGGGCACATGGGGCCACAAATGTATCAGCATCATATGGGGGTGCGGGGAGAAAAATCCATGTCAGGTGTTCTTACATGGGAAGAACATGCAAAACATGGGCATATTCCAAATCAAAGTAAAACCTCTTTTCTTACTAACATTGCGGAAGTAGCCGCACAGGTAAATTCTGTTATGCCTGTAGTGGAGTTCGGTCCGGGCTCAATGGAAGATGCAAAAATTCTCATAGAGACGTTTGGTTGTGATAAATATATACCTGTTGATTGTAATTTGGAGGTTATAAATCAGGCAAAAGTTTTGGCTTCTGAGGTAAGGGGCTGTCAGATTTCTCCTGCCGTGATTGATTTTTTCTCAGAGAGGAATTGTCCGTTAATAAAAGCTCCTGCGTTAGGTATTTTTTTGGGTTTAACAATAAATAATCTTCCTGGACCTGTGCCTAAAGGCGAGCCGCGAAAAGAACTTGTTGCTACATTAAAGAATTTAACGAAGGCGATACCTGCAGGTGGATATTTGTTGGTTTCTACAGATGTTTGTCAAGATGGAGAACTAAATAAAAGTCTTTACAATGAGCCAATGCATAAGCTTTTTGGTGTAAATCATTTGTACCGCATGGCCGAAGAATTGCCGATGCATCATTTCGATCCAGATGGTTTTGATTATAATCCTATATGGTATGACCATTGTAGTCTTTTGGCCCACACGGTCATTGCTACGAAAGATCAAAATTTTGAAATGGGAGATTGTGGAGAAATAGAGATTTCTGTAAAGGAGGGAGATGTTTTTCACTACAATAATTCATTCAAATATCGCCCAGATTTTTTTCAAACTTGTGTTGATGCCGCAGGTCTTCGTGTAAGTCGCGTTTGGAAAGATAATAGTTCTATTTATATGTATCTTTTGAAAGTTCCTTCTCAAGATTTATGGAACAACTCTTGTGTGCGTCTAGTTTCTTAACCCCTTCTAATAACACGGGCTGAGGCCATCGCCTTCTGTTTCGTAACTTACCGTGGTCATTGTTGGCGTGGCATCTGTTTTATTATCAAGCCATGGGCGTTCAAAGCTGGGGCGGCCCAGATAAAAACCTTGCAGCATATCTATATTCTCATCACGCAGCCACACAGCGACCTCTTCGCTTTCAATGCCTTCCGCAAC
>DOBW01000065.1 GCA_003504035.1 Rhodospirillaceae bacterium
TTCGCCGTCAATGGATGATCCAAAACAGGTTGAAGCGACTTTTTCTGAGAAGACCCTTCTTTTTATGGATGAGCTTCCTTTTGCCTTTGACCCAGACACATATTTTCCTAAAGAGAAGTTTTCCTTTACGCGGGAAGATTTGGATCTGCCGCAAGAGGCTAAAGTCATTTGTTGTGGAAATAGCTTTGTTGTGAAAGCGAATGAAGCCTTTTTGTCTTTGTTGGTGCGTCTTTTGACTAAAGACCCGCAGGCTTATCTTATTCTTATGCCCTTAAGCGGGGATCAGAATGTTTTTCTGTACCATCTGTACCGAGCTTTTTTGAAAGAGAAGGTAGGACTGGATCGGCTGCGCTTTATTCAACCGTCAAGCAGGGAAAAACAATATGCTCTTTTAGGTCTGGCCGATCTTTATCTTGATTGTTTTCCTTATTCTGGGGCAAACAGTCTTTTTGATCCTTTATGGTGTGGCGTCCCCGTTCTTTGCTTGCAAAGCGAACATAAGATGCGTTTCCGTCAGGGTAGCGCGATCTTGCAGGATATGGGGCTTGATCTTTTTGTCGCCTTAAGGTTGGAAGAGCTGGAAGAAAAAGCTCTTTCTTTCCTAAAAGCTCCCCCGAAAGAAGCGTTGGGGCCAAAGCGCGTTCTAAGTTCGTCCGCTTTTGATGGGCGAGCAGCCAAAAAGATCGCACAGCTTTTGGAAAGCTTATAAGGGAGCCTTTGTTAGGCTCAATGCTAAAATTTTAGGTTCATTTTCAGGCAGTGTCAAAGGCAAGCTGTCTTTCCAGTGCGTGCGCGGAACGGGGTTGAAATCTACAAACGCTTTGGCTCCTTTGTCCAAACGAAGGCGAGTTTTGATGTCGAGCACATCACCCTGCCGGATTAAACAAAGGGAAAGTGCATCGCTATAGCTACGCAGATGATAAGACCAAAGATCAATCGCGACGCTGTTATAGGGCGTGATGCTGTTTTGTTCGGTATCTATGACAAGCCCGCGCACGGTAACAGGGAAAGCCGGAGCCATCTGACGCACGCGCAAAAGGCCGCGCATAGCCGCTGGCGCGCAGAAAGAAAGGTGCAGGGTATAAAGGCCTTCTTCCGTGATGTTTTGGCGCAGGTGATGAGGGTGAAGCGGATCGGGGGCTTTTTTCTGTGGCGACTCTTCAAAGGAAAGGGGAATATAGGTGGCAAGGGTTACGTCGCCGCTTCCTTCGATCCAAAGGTTATGGGTCTTCGTGGCCTTTGGCAGAGAAGCGGGGCGCTGTCTAAAGAGTAAAAGATAAGCCTCATCTGGATCAAGTCTTTGTGGGAAGTCCTCTTCTTTTTTGTTTTGCGCATAAAGATGTAAGGGCAACGTACCGCCTTTTGTCTGCGCTAGCTCTTGCAAGGACTGAGCCAAGAGCAAAAGTTTTTCATCCTGTGTGCGTAGATTTACTTTTGGCAAAAGGGCAAAAAGGGTTGAGACGTCCTTGTCCCGCCAAACGGTTTCTAGCACATCACTTTCTAGCTGTTTAAATGTCATGGGTACCTCCCCTTGGGCAAAAGGTATGAACAGCCAAGAAAAGCAAATAAAGATGAGCCGCAATCGTAAAGGGCTTGATTTTTTCTTGTTGGAAAAGAACCATCTCCTTTGCCTCCTTTGGAGAAAGGGCCATGGCTTTGTCGATCAGATCATGAATATCGGGGCTATAGACAAGATTGCTTTCTAAAAACTTTTCCGCCATAGGCACGTTGGAAAGGGCAAACTGGCCGTAGCTGATATTCTTGAAAAAGCGACAGGCTAAATGATTTTCTTTCACTTGACCTGCCCCCGCGATAGATGGGCCAAGGCGTGACTCGCGGACAAAAAGAGCGTTTTGCGCCCGATCACAGTTATTGAAGAGAACAAGCTGAAGTCCGTGCTTTGCCAAGGCGTCGCGTAGCGCTGCTATTTCTTTTAGATTTCCCCAATCTTCGGCATCGCTATGCCACCAGTTTCCAATCCAGAAGACTTTGCGAGTCTCTGTGTTTAGCGCGGGTTCTTTAAAATCTCGGCCTAAAAGGTCGCTGCCCCAAGGTTGGCTTAGGATGCGGCGCTCTGGATCGTAGAGGGTTAGAAGATCCCATTTTTCGGCTTTTGTTTTTTTGGGTAGACGGCCATCTGCCTCGCTGAGGCGGCGCTCGTAGGTTAAAAGGGCCTCATAGTTCGGATCGCCTAAATCTTTAAGAATCCAGTTATGGAAATCGACAATGGCGGCCCCGCTTTTGAGGACTTGATCTAAATTGGCGGAAAGGCCGTGAACAAAAACGAGGTCATCAGGAGAAAGATCGGGATCCTGTGTCTGATCGGAAAGCCAGGCTGTCTCGATATCAAATGCGCGGCATGTATCAAAATATGCGCGGAAAACATGGCGGTGCGTGTGCGTGCCGTTGACTCCTCCCGTTAGCCCCCAAAAAACAATACGCCGAAAAGCGCGTGCAGCGTCTTGGCAGGATTTTTCAGAATAATGATAACGGATGTTCGTTTGCGGCATGAGAGCCTCTTTGTTCTTTGCCTTGAAGATGTAACAAACTTGAAGGGCGTGAACAAGAGCATGTTGATTTTCCTAGTGTTTTTCTTGCTTTTTGGGCTTCAACTTTCTATCTTTCGAATTAGTGGTTTATTTCAGGGATTTTACTTATGTCCGAGCTTATGCTGGCACTATCTTATCAGGTGGAAAAAGATTTTTTGCCTTTACCAGCTTCCGAAGAATGGGCCGAACATCTTCCGCGCGTGCAAAATTTCAGGCAAGAGCGGCTTTCCTTGGATCATACGCTTGAAGTCTGTTCTTCCTGTCCGGATCAGGCTTTGCAGGATCAAGTTATCGCTTGCTTGCGTCAGAATGCCTCTCTGCTTGATTTAGAAGCAGAAGAACAAAACAGGGCTAATTTTTGGCGCGCAGCGCTTAAGAAAGCAGCGCAAGAAGAAGACAAGACGAAGTATAACATCAGTTTTCTTGCAAGCCTTCTTTATGTACCGGCAAACCGTCTTGACCCTTTTAAGGTAGATTGGCTAGAGCCTTGGTTTGCGCGCATTTTTCGCTGGGCTTTTCCAGGAGAAAAACATCTAAATTTCGAAAGTCTGGAAGAAGATCGCGCCCGTGTTATGAAGTGGAGTTTGTCTTTTGCGAGCCAGATACAGGCGGTTCATCAGGCGGGGGGGTTGCCAGGAGGGGAAGGGGGCTGGAAAGCATGGCGTGAGGCGCTCGCCTTTGGCTCTCCTTTTGTGCCATTTCATCAGACGCATCTCAACATCAAGCCGTTTGCAGACTTATTTGGAAGGTTACGCGGAGAAGCTTATCACTCTTTGCTGCCGGTGCCTTTTGAGCAGCAAAAGATGCATATTCTTGGCGATTTTTCCGTGCGCTCTGCACAGGATCAAAGGGTGCGTATTGGGATTATGACACCAGCACCTTTTATGCATGCACATGGAGTTCCGGACTTTATTTGGTTTCTTGCTGCGTTGGATAAAAAGATTTTTCAGCCTGTATTGATTATAAATGTTGACCCAGATGTTCATCCCAAAACGCAAGAGTTCTTGAAAAAACACCAAGAGGCACTGCTTAAATATGCCCCTATCGTGCTTCTTCCGCAGACATCGGTGGATAAACTGCGCTCTCTTGATCTGGATATTCTTTACAATCTAAGCGGCTTTCCTTGGGGGCAAGGCGACCGTATGGAACATTTTTCTCTGGCCAAAATCCATATTACCAGCTTTTTCACGCCTGCTACGACAGGGTGTACGAAAATTGATTATTATTTGACCTCGCCAGAGCTAGACCCCGATTATGAAAACAGCTTCACAGAAAAGCCGCTTCTAACAAAAGGGCTGCCTTTTGTTTTTCATTATGACAGTTATTTTAAGGGCATGCCTCAAAGTGTGCAGAAAAGTCATAAGGGAATTGTTTATGGCGTTGGGCCGTCGCTTGTTAAAAAATTGAACAAGCCTTTCATGGATGTTCTTTTAGGTATTTTACAAAGAGTTCCCGATTCTATTGTGGTGTTTATGCCGGATATTGCGCCTGAAAGGCGGCCTCATCTTGTGGCCTTTGTCCTTAAAACGTGCCAGCAGGCGGGGATATCTCCAGATAGATTTTTCTTTTATCAGCATTGTCGGCGGTCTTTGATTTATCAGATGTTGGCCGTTAGTGACGTTTTTCTAGACTTTTTTCCTTTCTCGGGCACAAACAATGTGATTGACCCTGTTTATGTCAAAACGCCGCCTGTTGTTCTTATGCCCAGCCAAGGTCATTCACGAAACAGAATAGGCGGTCTGATTATGCAGGCTTTAGGGCTAGATGATTTAATTGCCTTTTCGCCCGAAGCTTATCAGGATTTGGCTGTTCGGCTTGGGCAGGATAAGGCTTTTCGTGCCAGTTTTCAGAAGCGATTAGGGCCAGAGGTCTTGCGGCGCAGTTCTCTTTTTGACGGAACTTCTTTTGTTGCGCGCATAGCTCCCTTGTTTCTGCAGGTCTCTGGTAAGGCACAGTTTGCAAAAGAAATGACAGTTCCCTGCCGACAAGAAATAGAGG
>DOBW01000148.1 GCA_003504035.1 Rhodospirillaceae bacterium
AATATATGTTCCCTGTGGTACGCCAAAACGCTCAAACGCGTTGGCAGAGAAGAAGAGGCATGCGCCGTTTTCGAGGACGTTTTAAGCCGTTGCACACATCTGGGTCATCTATCCGAAGACAGCGATCCGGAAACAGGAGAGGCATGGGGCAATTTCCCACAAACCTATTCTCATGTAGGTCTTATTCAAGTCGCCCTTCTTCTTTCCTCTCCTTGGGAGGATGTCGTATAAGCCTATGAATGACTCCGCCTCCCCTTTTGCCAAACGCCTTCAAGATTTACGCTCGGCTCTTTTGTCCCAAGGACTTGACGGATTTCTTGTTCCGATGGCCGACCCTTACCTTAACGAATATGTTCCGCCCTCTGATCGGCGAATCACATTTCTTTCTGGTTTTACAGGCTCTTTTGCCTTCATCCTTGTCCTTGGTGACAGGGCCGTTTTTTTCACAGATAGCCGTTATACACTTCAGGCCAAAGAAGAAGTTTCCTCCGATCTTTTCGAGCTTTATGACACATCCAAAAAAACGCCTACATTGTGGATTAAAGAAAACCTTTCAGACACCGTGAAAATAGGCTTCGATCCTCGCCTACACAGCACCAGCCAAATAGAACAGTTCCCAAAAGGACTTCAAGGCAAAAGTATCAAGCTAACACCGCTTTCTCAAAATCCAATTGATGCGCTTTGGCATAACAGACCAACGCCAAAATGTGAGCCTATTATCCCGCACGAAGAAAAATATACCGGAAAAGAAAGCACGCTAAAACGCGAAGAAATAGCTCAAAAACTCAAAAAACGCCATTATGTTGCAACCATACTGACAGACCCTACCTCTGTTGCATGGCTTTTAAATATACGCGGCGGCGATGTGCCCGACATGCCTTTGCCTTTATGTCGCGCCATTGTGAAATCGGACAGAAGCACAGACTTGTTTATGGATCCTGAAAAACTTTCTGAAGGTTTACACCATCATCTCGGCCATGAAATCACAATCTATAAAGAAGAGGATTTCCCAATTGCTCTGGACCAATTGGGCAGAACAAAAAGCCGCGTTTTGATTGATCCAACACAAACGCCCCATATTTTTACAGATCGTTTGTTGCAATCTGGTGCCATGATTGAACGCGGCGATGATTTATGCGCCCTGCCCCGTGCCTGCAAAAACGCTACGGAAATAGACGGTATGCGCGCCGCACACAGACGTGACGGCGCAGCCCTTGTCAAACTTCTAGCTTGGCTGGATAGCGTTATCCCCTTGGGCAAAACAACCGAAATTGATGTCGATAAAAAACTGGAAGCTTTTCGCGCAGAAGGTTCCCTACACAAGGGACGCAGCTTTCCTACTATTGCTGGCTCTGGGCCTAATGGTGCCATTGTTCATTATCGCGCATCCGAAAAAACAAATCGAACGCTTGATCAAAACACCTTTCTTTTAATCGACAGCGGGGCACAATATCTGGATGGCACAACAGATGTTACACGCACCATTCCCATCGGAAAACTCACCCATGAAATGCGTGAACGTTTTACGCGTGTTTTAAAAGGCCACATAGCCCTCGCCTCCATTCATTTCCCTGAAGAAACAACAGGTGCAGATCTGGACGTGCTGGCGCGACAATATTTATGGGAAATTGGCGAAGATTATGGCCATGGCACAGGCCACGGCGTGGGATCATATCTCAGCGTACATGAAGGCCCGCAAAGCATCTCTCATAACTCCAGAATACCTCTTCGTGCGGGAATGGTGCTTTCAAACGAACCCGGCTTTTACAAAGCAGGGTTTTACGGCATCAGGCATGAAAATCTTCAATATGTCACACAGCTTCCAGACATCAGCCTGCCCGAGCGAAAAATGCTTGGCTTTGAAACGCTCACGCTTGTGCCCTTTGACCGGCGCGGCATCATCATTGAGATGCTCACACAAACCGAAAAAGACTGGCTAAATGCCTATCATACAAGAATTGAAAAAGCGTTGAGGCCTCAGCTCGACAATGAATCCAGCGCATGGCTTTTGGAAGCAACGGCTCTTTTGTAAAACTATTTGCTCTTACAACCCATAAGCCACAAATCATAAACAGGATGTTCCATCGCGGAAAGAGCCGGAGAGGACGCAAACATCCATCCTCTGAACACTATTTTTTCTTCTTCGTCTGCTTTAATTTCGCTGATGTCCAAGAAAGCTGCCGCTTCCGGAGTCTCCTCCGGCGGAGTCTTACGACAAGAACGTACCGTAATAGCAAGTGTTCCAAATGTGTAAGATTTTTGAGTCTCTAGCTCAATCTCAGCCACACGAGCCGTCATCTTATCCAGTGCGCGAAGAACAGCAACGGGCTTCTCTTCTGTCGGCACAACAGCCCATGCGCAACAAGGCACAACACTTAGCAAGCCAACAAAAAAGAGAAAAAAACGCATCAGAAATGAGACGCTTGCTTATTAGAAGAAGAAGGGCTTTTACTGCTATAAATCAGCTGGCCAATCAGATCATCAAGACGCATCGGTGCCTGTGTCCGCGTCAAAACACCGGTTCCATCTGTCTTAAGCAAAACATCCTCGACACCAATTTCTAGCGAAAGATATTTACCGCCCAACAAACTCTCGCTCGCTACCATGGCAATGGTGTCTTCTGGAATGGAAACATCTGGCTTTACGGACATAACAACTTTAACAAGATACTGTTTTGGCCCCAGAGCTGTGATGAGTTTCATGGATTCAATAGAACCAACTTTGACTCCATTAACACGAACATCGCCACCTTCCTTCAGCCCATCCACCATCGGGAAGCGTGCAGTAATTTCATAACCTTTAACTTTTTGCAAATCCGCAGTGGAATAAGCAAAGACCAAAAACAGTGCCGCAACAACAAGAACCACGGCGCCCAGAACTGTTTCTATTGCGTTTTGCCCCATATTGTTTTCCTTTTTGTCCTTATTTAGATGGTTGCCAATTGGCATCATTGTGTGGCTTACCCTGAGCAAGAATCGAAAAGATATGATCCTCAGGAAAATAGGCTGCATCGCTACCGGTGAGATTCGGTTGATGCGGCTTGATCCATTGATAGCTTTTCTGCCCATCATTGGGCAAGGGAAGATCGCACATGAAGTGAATCCATCCAAACCACTGAGAGGGAATCATTGTCGGCTCTGGCGCACCAGCATAGAAAACCCAACGTTTTTCTTTTCTTGCTTTATTCCTAAACCGCGACTTGAAATAACGGTTGCCGAAAGAATCTCGCCCTACATATACGCCGCCAAAAAGCGTTGCCAGAATCGTTCCTAACTGAGAAACACGGCGCACCAAAGAGAGAGAAGAGAACATGAGCAACAGAAAATAAGGTGAAAAACGAAAGGAACTCTCAAACTAGGCAAAATAGCGGGGAGGTCAAGAGGAAGCTTTTTGCGAGCCCCTTCACGACCTTAACCCCTGTCCACATATGTCCCCAAGATATGAATTCCATATCCTCAACAATCGTTCCACAGGCCCCCTAGCCTGTGCATGATATGTGAATATCTTTTTCTTTTAACATACAACATTTTGTGCCATTAATTAACTCTGCTACATCATCTTGTGGATAACTTTTTTATTCCTCCTGAAAAAAGGGTTATCCCTATGAACCATAAAAGGTTTCTCATGTCTATTGAGCGTCTCTTCACAACCGGATCCCTTCGCCCCGAAGATATGGTTCTGCCCAAAGAAGCTTCCATCATGGAAGATGGTTCTAACAGCGATCTCCAAGTCCCTGAGAACTGGAGCCTTGAAGCAGCCGACTCTTTTCGAGAATCACTTTGCAAGAAAGTACCCGTAGAAATCTCTCTCGTTGAGGAGAACACTGTCCCTTCTTGGTTATGGGCAAGGCGCGCGCGTGAAAAGACAGCCTTTAAAGTTGAGACAAACGCGAATGAAGTTTTCTCTCGCATAGCAGGTGCCGCGACCTATCGCGGATGGAAAGCTGGTCTTTGGGGAAGTGAAATAGAAGCTTCCATTTTTTATGACGAGGTCAAGGCTATCCTTCTCACACGGCGCGTTGTTTTCTCACCCAAGAGCATGGCTCTGATGGGACTTGATTGGGCCTATGGTCAAGAAACCATACCCGACACACAAGGTACAAAAAGCCATTTCGATACGCTAGTTTTGCAAAATGAAACCATCGACTCAATTCTAAGCCACGCGGAACCTACTGCACGGAATAAATGGAGTCGCTTTTGTGAAACATCACGCAATACAGAATCTACCTCTATTGCCTTTGCTGATACGCTCACACAATGGAATACGCTGCCCTGCCCCACTTGCGCGCCGCGCGCTCAGATCAATCTGTTAGCTTTCCGGCAAATGGATGGGAGTCTCGATCTGACGGGTCTACAGCAAACAACGCGTCTAGCCGTTCTTCTCATGGAATTACACGAAGATGTCTGGCAATGGAAAAAAGAACCGACCCGCCCACTTGCGCTTAGTTTTGGCAATCTCTCTTCTCTTCTCATGAGCCTTGCACTTCCCTATGACAGCTGTGCTGCACGAACAACAGCAGCAGCGCTGGCCAGTATCATAACAGGAACCGCCACGCTCACATCTGCACAGCTCGCCGAGAAGAAAGGCTCCTGCCCCTCCTTTGCAACGCAACGTGAAGCTATCATACGCAGCCTTCGCAACAGAGTACGGGCCTGCTTTGGCGAAGAAAACGACTATGAACATCTTTCCGTTACACCTCAGACAATACGCATTGATTCAGGAGCAGATCTCGTTTTGATCTCGGCCGCGCGCCACATCAGCGAGCTGGCCTTAGATAAGGTTCAAAAACATGGCTTAAGACATCTGCAAACAACGTCTCTGTTCACAGATTTTTCTTTTTCGCCGCTTTTGGATTCTTCGGCACAAGGGACCGAAGCCGAGGCTTCTCTGACACGTGACTACGCACAGGATGATTCCCGCTTTGCACGTTGTGCTCACCCAGCTGTTTCTCTAGGCATGAAAAAACTGGGCTATGACGCCGTAGACCGCGCTGCCATTCGCGAGCATCTCACGGGGGCACGCACCCTTGTTGCTGCTCCTTGGGTCAACCGAACCTATTTGAAGGAAAAAGGATTTGATGACGCACGGCTTGATCGTATCGAAGAATCCTTGTCACAAATCAGCCATTTAAAACAAGCTTTCACGCCGTGGGCGCTGGGACTCGATTTCTGCCGTAACAGCTTAAAAGTACCCGCCAACAGATTGAAAGACCTTCGTTTTGATGTTCTGCATCATCTGGGCTTTTTAGCGCGCGAGATCAGCGCAGCCTCAACTTTTTGCTGCGGCCACCGCTCAACACGCGGTGCTTTAGAGCTGAAAGAGAAAGAACACGAGATTTTTGCCACGCGTGAAGATCTCTCACCAGAATCTCAAATTAGAATGGGCGCCGCCGTTCAACCTTTTATTGACGGCGAAACAAACCTTACGCTTTCGATACCTGCCGCCGTTGTGGCGCAAGTGCGTGGAGATTTGATCCTGATGGCATGGAAAATGGGCCTGAAAAATATGTCACTGCGCCTTGATGGACTACCAGTAGAAAAGCACGAAGAGCATCCCGTCATGCAACTGATGAAACGCCGCACGACAAGCTCGCGCACAAAGGTTCCTTTGCGTACCACGCCGAAAAAGAAAAAGCCTGCTCTGTCAGATGTTACTGCTCAGAAACAGGAGAAGGCACGCGCCTCGATCAGCCTCAAACCCCGCAGCAGAACCGGAAGTGAAAAACGGCGGGGGTAATCAATCATCAAAAACTACTTAGGAGTAAAAAAATGAAATTGGGTCTTGTAACAACTTTCTTTTTTATAGCATTTATATCGATGACAGCGCCATCTTTCGCCCAGAGCGGAGATGTTATCATTGTCGACGACCCAGCAACTAAAAACGCAATCATAGAATTCAACAATAAAATGAAAGATGTTGGAAAATCATGTGCACCAACGGCAAAAGGTGGAGATATGAATGAATTTATGGTAAAAGTGAACAAATGCGTCTGCAATCATTTATCTGAAATTTCGCCTCTACTTGAAACAAAAATAAAAGCTTTTTCGGAGCTCCTCAAGCGCAAACCAGAGCTGGCTAATCAAATGATTAAAATTAAAGGTCAGTTTGGCAACATCGTAATACGCCCCGAGGATCTAAAAAAGAACGCTATTAATTCATTAAATAAACAATATAACTGCCAGATGGATAAATAATTACGTTCACCGCACAACGGACAAGACACTCTCAACCATCAGCCTCAGAACCGGAAGTGAAAAACGGCGGGGGTAATCAGCTCAATTTCCGCGAACAGGTTTAGGATTACGGAAAAACTCTTTTTCCATTTTATTGGCTTTTAAAATAACGTCCAATTTGCCGTCATATTCGATACTCTTCATGGCATCGTCTATCATTTGTTTGAAGTGCGTATCATTGGGCGGCAACAACATCACGGCAGGAAAAACCTGTACACCAAGTCTACGCAATTTATTAAGGAATGTGAAGATGGGATGGTACGTGATCAAAAATTATGGTCGGGGCGGCGAGATTCGAACTCGCGACCTCCTGTTCCCAAAACAGGTGCGCTACCAGGCTGCGCTACGCCCCG
>DOBW01000145.1 GCA_003504035.1 Rhodospirillaceae bacterium
CAGAAAGAAATTACGCATAATGAAGCGCTTAATGATCTGGATATTCTTGTGCAACCAGTTGTTGCCTCGCGCACTATTTCTACGCCGCCAGCCTCACCTTCGGATGGCGATGTATATATCGTAGGCGGTTCCGCAACGGATGCGTGGTCGGGCCGCGAAGATGATCTCGCTTTCTATTTTTCTGGTTGGCGTTTCAAAACACCGGAAGCAGGTTGGCAAGTCTATGTCACAGCAGAAAGTGCTTTTGCGCTTTTCGATGGAAGCTCTTGGAGCATGCGCACAATAGATGCTTCGGTGAGCTGGGATCCTGCAAGCATAGCAACTGGATCGGGTCTTAGCTCTTCAACCATAACAGCAACAGGTGCGGCGTTTGGTGATTTTGTTTCCGTGAGCGCTCCCTATGACCTTCAGGGGCTTGTCGCGACAGCCTATGTCAGTGCGGCAGGAAGCGTTGTTATCCGTCTTCATAATGCGACAGGAAGCGCTGTTGATTTGGCCTCTGGGACGTGGAATGTGCGTGTTATCAAGGGATAGAAATATGAAAGTTGAAATGAAAATTGGTCGTCTTCGAAGCTTCTCGTTGACGCTTCTTGTTACGCTTGTCCTTCAGTGTGGCGCTGCTGTTTGGTGGGTTTCAGCCAAAGCTCGTGACACCGTTTTTCTCGAGCAGCGTGTTGTCAATATTGAAACTGTTCTTTCCAACACAACGGAAAGTACAGCAAAAATTTGTGAAAGACTGGCGCGCATTGAAGAACGCGTGAAAGCACAAATGGTTCTTTTAAATCGCATTGACAAAAAAACGTCCTTTCATCAACCCTAGTAGATAGAGCACAACACACATGAATATAACTGAAAACAAAGAAGTGCAGGATTTACCTGTATGGCTGGCGCGGCGCATTAATGATGCGGGCATCGATCTGATTAAAGAGTTCGAAGGGTTGCGTTTGAAACCTTATAGATGTTCGTCAAATGTTTGGACGATTGGTTATGGGCATACGCGTACTGTCCGGCTCGATATGGTTATCACGCCCGGACAGGCTGAGCAATTATTACGAGAAGATTTAAGAGTGGCCGAAAAAGCCGTTGTTCGATTTGTTCAGGTTCCATTGTCCAATCATCAATTTTCGGCGCTTGTTTCTTTTGTCTTCAATGTCGGGGTTGGCAATTTTGAAAAATCAACACTGTTGAGGCTTTTGAATAGAGGTTGGTACGAACAAGTTCCTGCCCAATTTGCGCGATGGAATCGCTCCAGAGGTGAAATATTAGGCGGTCTTGCGCGGCGGCGGGCGGCAGAGGCGCGGCTTTGGAACACGCCGGATAATCCGATATCTTTTCCTGAAATTTTAGGGGAGGCGTAATAGTTGATATGTGGCAAAATCTCATTACGCCTATTTGTTCGCTCATTGATAAGCTTATTCCTGATGAAGCAGCGCGTGAAGCAGCAAAACTGAAACTTCTTCAGAGTGAGGGAAAACAAGTGCTTGATGAGATGCAAGCGCAGCTTTCACCTATTTTAGCCGAGGCTAAGAGCGCCGATCCTTGGACTTCGCGGGCGCGGCCATCCTTTATGTATGTTATGTACATTCTTTTATTGGCCTCAATTCCTATGGGCGTTCTTTTTTCTTTCGATCCCGAAACGGCCATTAGAATAACTGAAGGATTTAAAGAATGGCTGGGTTCAATTCCCGAACCCATCATTGATTTATTCGGTATGGGCTATTTAGGTTATACCGGCGCAAGAAGCTTCGAAAAATGGCGTGGTGTGGGTAAGAAATAATTTCACACCTGTTAACTATATATGATTGAGATCACGCTGATCTTCCATTAGTCTCTTCCTATGTCCAATCCTCTTGAAAAAATCCTAGCCAACCCGACCATGCAAGCGCGTCTTTTGCGCCTGAAGGTTATGCTTGTGGGTTTAGCGATTGATTTTTGGAAAGATACGCCCTTTTCCCAGATGGGGCGCAGGACTTCATCAGGTACTGTCGCCGCCTCTTCCCCCTCAAGCGGAAATACACAAAAAGCAGAAGATAAAACAAATTCAGATTCGCGTAAGCCTTGGTTTGCCGACCGAATCCAAGTTGTTGAAAAAATGTGGGGCGAAGGTAACGTTTTTCCTGGTGGTGAGAATTATCTTGATGACCTTATTGTGCCTTTGGGCCTTAATAAGGAAATGAGTGTCTTGGATCTCAATGCAGGTCTTGGTGGTTTTGCGCGTAAGATTACATCCGAGACGGGCGCTTATGTGACGGGGTTGGAGACTAATCAGGTTCTCGCCTCACGTGGGATGGTTATGTCCATCGCAGCTGGAAAAGGCAAGCAAGCTAGCGTTGAGGCTTATGATCCAGATGCTTACAAGGCAGAGCGGCAATATGATTGTGTTTTTGTACGCGAATTTTTTTACCGAATTATTGGGAAAGAGAAATTTTTTAAAGCAGTTGCTAACAGTGTTAAGGCTGGAGGTGGGCAACTTGTTTTTATGGACTATATTCTAGAAGACAGAGATAAAGAGAATCCAGCTATAAAGAAATGGCTGGAGGCTGAAAAAAAAGTTACTCCTCTTCCCTTCATTGACATGGTTAAGGAGTGGAAGAAATTAGGCTTTGATATGCGCGTTGCTGAAGACCAGACAACTCTTTATCGTAGTGAGATTCTCAAAGGATTAGCCTCTTTTGTAGAATTTTTGGCATTAAATGTTCCTGGGCCTGACACAAAGCCTTCGATTGTACGTGAAATTGATCTATGGGCGCGGCGTGTTGCTGCCTTGGAAAATGGGCTGAGATATTGCCGATTTTATGGTATTAAACACTGATTTCTTGGCTTGAAATTTAGTCGTTTTCTGACTATCTTGCAGGATATTATCTACTTTTTGGTGGTTTCGTATGTCTCTTTCTAATTCTTCGATGAGGGTAAGTGCTCCTTTTGCTGGCGACAGCGGTGCGCTTGACAAAGCGCTCTTAGGCAGCGCGGATGTGCTTCATAAAAAGCAAGCTTCAGATGGGCACTGGCTTTTTGAACTTGAGGCGGATGCCACAATTCCGGCCGAGTATATTTTACTTGAGCATTTTTTGGGCACCCCTAATCAGGCGCTTCACGAAAAAATGGCGGTTTATTTGCGCGCCATTCAAGAGGAGCATGGTGGTTGGGCTCTTTTTTATCGCGACAAGCTTGATGTGAGTGCAACGGTGAAGGCTTACTTTGCCTTGAAGTGTGTAGGCGATAAAGCTGATGCGCCACATATGGTGCGTGCAAGGAAAGCTCTTTTGGCTCACGGCGGTGCTGAAAAAGGTAATGTCTTTACGCGCATTCAAATGGCGCTGTTTGGCGCGGTTCCATGGAAGGCTGTGCCTGTCCTGCCGATTGAAGTTATGTTGTTGCCGCGTTGGTTCCCTTTTCATTTGAACAAAATTGCTTATTGGTCGCGTACCGTTATCGTGCCTTTGCTTATGCTTTATACGTTGAAACCTAAAGCGAAGAACCCTCGCCTTGTTACGATTGACGAGCTTTTTATAACGCCGCCTTTTGATGTGAAAGAATGGAATAGCAACGAAACAAACTCTGTCCTTGTTCCTTTTTT
>DOBW01000162.1 GCA_003504035.1 Rhodospirillaceae bacterium
ACACCAAGAACAAAACGGCTCGTTCTTCTTTTGTTTACTTTCTTTGTCGATAATGCGGTGGTCGATCACTTCAGCATTTCCCATTTGGTAATAAATAATTCCCTGATTTAACAAAATTTTATTACATAAACCCTTGATTACCCATGAGTGCCCATGGTATCCCATAAGTACCCAAATGAGGTCTTTTCTCCATTTGGGATCAAAAACAACTTAACCCTCTGTTTTTCGGGATTTTTATGGCTGTCTTCCTCTCCTCCTTTGTCAATAAAGTCGACAAAAAGGGACGCGTGTCGGTTCCAGCCTCTTTCCGTGCCGTTTTGGGCTCCGATGCACAGGGTATTGTTGTCTTCCGTTCCTTGCAGCAAGAAGCACTTGATGGATGCTCAATCGCGCATCTGGAACTTCTGAGTGAGAGCCTCGAAAAATTAGATCTCGCCCCTGAAATGTTTGAGCTCATTGAAACGACGATTTTTGGCGGCTCCGTACAGATTCCTTTTGACGGCGAAGGACGCATTGTTCTGCCCTCTTCTCTTGCTCAGACAATCGGCATCACGGATGAGGTTGCCTTCGTAGGCCGCCGCAAAACTTTTCAACTTTGGAATCCACAAAAACTCACCGAGCATGATACGTCCGCACGTTCTGCGGCACGCGCGCAAGACATTTCACTCAGCAAAATTATCGCGCAAGCCTCCAGCAAAATTGAAGGGGGGGCGTAAAAAAAATGGCGGCACCTTTCGTTCATGTTCCGGTTATGCTTCGCGAAGTCATGGAAGCGCTCGCACCGTTCGATGAAGGGCTTTATGTCGACGGCACCTTCGGACGCGGCGGCTACACACGCGCTCTACTTGAAGCAGCAGAAACAAAAGTTATTGGTATTGACCGCGACCCTGACGCCATTAAAGCAGGCGAAGAAATGGTGAAAAGTTTTTCACCGCGCTTACGTTTGCTGCAAGGCATCTTCGGCGACATGCAAAATCTTTTAGCCCAAGAAAACGTTCCACAAGTTGATGGTATTGTTTTGGATATCGGCGTGTCTTCACCACAAATTGACAATGCCGCGCGTGGTTTTTCTTTTCAGGAAGACGGGCCACTTGATATGCGCATGAGCCAAGACGGTCAAAGCGCAGCCGACATCGTCAACACAGCTAGCGAAAGTGAACTGGCCGATATTATTTTTCATTTTGGTGAAGAACGCTATGCACGTCGCGTAGCACGCCACATCGTTGAAGTCCGTAAAACCGAAACATTTGTCCGCACCAAGCAGCTTGCCGATTTGGTCCGTCACAACGTACCACGTTCCAAAGACGGAGTTGATCCGGCAACGCGCACCTTTCAAGCGCTTCGAATTGCCGTCAATGACGAGTTAGGCGAACTTGATCGTGGCCTTAGCGCCGCCGAAGCTCTCCTTAAGCCTGAAGGCAAGCTCGCTATTGTGGCTTTCCATTCGCTTGAAGATCGCCGCGTCAAAGAATTCCTTCGCGACCGCAGTGGCCATGCTCCACGCGGGTCACGTCATGCGCCAGCAAATGAATCCACGTCGTCTCCTTCTTTCCACCTTCTCAGCCGGAAACCGCTTACACCGTCCGAAGAAGAGATCGCCGCAAATCCCCGTGCCCGTTCGGCGCGACTTCGCCTTGCCCAACGAACCGATGCCCCACCCCTTATGGAGAACGCCGCATGACTCGCGCTTCATGTATTTTATTTTGGTTCTCCTTAGCCCTCATTATTTCAGTGGGCCTTTACCATACGAGCTATCGTGTGGATGGTCTTACGCATGAACTACGCACGCTCAATAAGAAAATTAAGAAAGAACAACGCAACATTCATGTTCTCAAAGCCGAGTGGGTTTTTCTGGCCAACCCCTCACGTATTGAAAATGTAGCGCGCAAGCATCTTGATCTCAAACCAACAAAAACAGATCAAATTGCTTCTTTAAAAAAACTGTCTCGCCTTCTCCCAACGCGGCGTGAACTTCTAGCAAGAAACGCTTCAAAAACACGCGCCATTGCTTCCTTTCGCTCACGCACCGCCAAGCACACGCCCAAAGTCGTTGCCGAAGAAACAGGACGCGTGAACACACGCCTTACGATTGGAAAAAACACCACACGTGTCTCGCATCGTAAAACAAGTTATAGGCTCGCCGGAGACGATTCTTATGGGATCGGAAGCTATGGCGGCGCTCCATGAAATCGTGGCGCGGCTCGGGCCGCCGCAAGGCTTCCCTGAATCAACCGCTTTTGCCGGGTTTGTTCGGAAATCTAGGCACAACATCATCTCGCGTAAAAAAAAGTCACCCCTCTTCACCGGCTGAAGCCGCACTTCATCTCGCACGGTCAAGATTGTCTCTTGTTCTTTTAGGGTTCTCCCTTTTTTTTATAATAGCATCAGCACGTCTAACTTTTCTGGCCATAGACAATGATCCTCACGAGCCTTCTGTCATTCAAGCTGCCTCTGGTTATGCACCTATTATAGCCCGCGCCGATATTTTGGACCGGAACGGAAGTCTTCTGGCAACCTCTCTGCCAACTGTCATGCTCATGGCCAACACGCGCAACATTATCGATGCCAAGGAAGCCGCACATAAACTAGCCAGCGCCCTTCCCGATCTTGACGAAGAAAAGCTCTCCCACAATTTTGCAAGACTTAAACGTTATATTGTTCTCAAGCGCCATCTGACACCTCGCCAATATTACGCCATCAACAAAATGGGAATCGCAGGACTTGAATTTGTGCCAGATGAGAGCCGTATTTATCCTGCTGGCAATGTAACGGCCCATGTGCTGGGCTATACAGATATTGACAACATTGGCATTGCAGGACTTGAAAAAACACTCAACGAAAAGCTGATGGAAAATCCCGAGCCGGTGACAACAACGCTCGACATCAGACTGCAAACCATCCTCCACCGCGAACTACAAAAAGCTATTGAAGAGCTCGAAGCTCTTGGCGGCGCGGGCTTGATTATGGATGTCCATACAGGTGAAATTCTTTCTCTTGTTTCCCTGCCTGATTTTGATCCACAAAAAGCGGGAAAAGCAAAAGACAAAGAGCTTTTCAATCAGGCCACACTTGGCGTTTATGAAATGGGATCAACTTTTAAAATATTCAATACAGCAATGGCTCTTGATTCTGGTTTGATTCATGTTGCTGAAAAAATTGATACGCTTCGTACTATTGAAATTGGTGGGAAAAAAATACGCGATCTACACGCCTTTACACATTGGCTCAATCTTGCCGAAATATTTGTTGAATCCTCCAACATTGGATCAGCGCGCATTGCCGAAAAACTGGGAACAGAAAAACAAAAAAGTTTTTTACAAAGCCTTGGACTCACAAAAAAACCTCACCTCGAAATACCGGAAATTGGTGGACCACTGGTTCCCTCAGATCCACATTGGGGTAAGACGGCGACAATGACCATATCCTTTGGGCATGGTATTGCCGTAAGTGCTTTGCAAATTGTTGCCGCTACCGCTCCTTTAATCAATGACGGCTATCAAGTTCAACCAACGCTTATCAAAACGGCCACTCCTCCTAAAAAAGGGAAAAGGCTCGTTAAAAAACGCACCTCGGATCAAATGCGTGCACTTATGCGTCTAGCCGTTAAATACGGCACAGCCAAAAAAGCGGAAGTGCCGGGATATCTCGTGGGCGGCAAGACAGGAACAGCTGATAAACTTTTGGGCAAAAAATACAGCAAAACAGAGCGCATTTCTTCTTTTCTTGGCGTCTTTCCAACAACAGCACCGCGTTATATTGTTTTTGCCCTTTTGGATAATCCCAAAGGAACGGCCAAAACCTATGGCCACGCAACAGCTGGCTGGACGGCAGCACCTGTCGTAGGAAAAATTGTCAGTCAAATAGGCCCCCTACTCAATCTTCCTCCTACAGAACTAGACGTCATGGAAGCCATCGAGAGACGCCTCACGCGTCCTCTTGGCCGACAAGTCGTTGATGGTTTTAAACTCAATAGCGAAGTCAATGATTATGCATCTGTCGAATCTAATAGCACCCACTGAAGGTGCCCTCTTCTTTGGTGAAGATAGGCACATTACCGGCATTGCGTCTGACTCGCGTGAGGTTAAAGAAGGTTTTCTTTTTATTGCCGTCACAGGAACAAAAAAAAACGGCCAAGACTTTATTCCAGATGCGCTTAAACGAGGTGCCGCGGCCGTTTTATCTCAAACAGGTACAGATAAAAAAAATGTACCGGATTCCGTTACGCTCGTTACCGTAGAAGATGTCCGCCTTGCTCTTTCCAAAATTGCCAGCCGCTTCTATCCTCACCAACCTAGCGTAATTGCTGCCGTCACGGGCACAAGCGGCAAAACATCAACCGTCCAATTCACACGTGAACTTTGGGAACAGAGCAGCCATAAAGCCGCCAGCATCGGAACACTTGGTTTGATCACGCAAGACATCAAGCGCTATGGATCACTCACAACCCCCGACCCCATCACGCTCCATCAAACAATAGATGAAACGGCTCTTATGGGCGTGACACATCTTTGCATGGAAGCCTCAAGCCACGGTATTGAGCTGGGGCGGCTTGACCATGTTGATGTCTCGGTCGCCGCCTTTACAAACCTCTCGCGGGATCATCTTGATTATCACGAGACAATGGAAAATTATCTGGCGGCCAAGCTTCGTCTTTTTACAACGCTTTTGAAAGAAAACGGCACCGCTGTTTTAAATGCCGATATTCCTGAATACCAAAAAATCAAAGACGTTTGCGCTGCGAGAAATCTCAAAGTTCTGAGCTTCGGGAAAGAAGCTGACGGAAACATTAAACTTCTTGATCATAAGCCAGAAGGACAAGGTCAACGGCTATGGATCGAGCTTTTCGGCAAGCCTTATGATGTTCTTTTGCCTCTTATTGGTTCTTTTCAAGCCGCCAACAGCCTGTGTGCCCTCGCCATAGCCATCGCGAGCGGACAAGACCCTGAAAAAACAGTCGTTGCATTAAGCAAGCTCTCTGGCGTATCAGGACGTCTAGAGCTAATTGGCACAACACCTTCAGGTGGAAGTGTTTTCGTAGATTATGCCCATAAACCTGCAGCTCTTGAACATGTGCTGAAGGCTATGCGACCTCATGTTGCGGAAAACACAGGCGCACGACTTCATGTTATCTTTGGGTGCGGCGGCAACCGAGACAAGGGAAAACGCCCCCTTATGGGCAAAATCAGTGAAGATTTGGCTGATCGCATCATCGTCACAGATGATAATCCACGTCAGGAACAAGCAGACGTGATTCGCCAAGAAATCCTTGCGGGTTGCAAGAAAGGTCCGAATCTGCGCGAAATCGGCAATCGAGCAGAAGCCATTCGTAAAGGAATCAATGATCTTGCCGCACATGACGTTCTTGTAATCGCAGGCAAAGGACATGAAGAAGGCCAACTTGTTGGCGACAAAGTATTACCGTTCAATGATGCCACCGTGGCACGAACGGTTCTCAAGGAATTGGAGTAAGTTTTTGATGCAACTTAACTGGCAAGCTGAAAATGTTTTACGTGCCGTTCGCGGCCAGTCTCTGCATGTGCAGGATTGGCAAGCACATGGACTTTCCATCGACAGTCGCTCTGTGCAAAAAGGCGATCTTTTTATTGCCATAAAAGGCCCTTCTCTGGATGGACATGATTACGTTCATCACGCTTTTGAAAATGGCGCTGTCGCCGCCATTGTTTCACAGCAACCATCGCAGGTTCCTCCCGATGTGCCTTTAATCCATGTTGATGATACACTCACAGCGCTTCAAGATTTAGGCCGCGTTAATCGTGCACGCACAGGCGCAAAAATTATCGCCGTCACAGGCTCGGTCGGTAAAACAAGCTGCAAAGAACAGCTCCGTCTGATGTTGGGGGCTATCAATGATACCTACGCCAATGAAGGCAGTCTGAATAATCACTGGGGAGTCCCTCTTTCACTCGCGCGAATGCCCGCTGATACAAAATACGGTATTTTTGAACTAGGCATGAATCACAAAGACGAGCTTGCCCCCCTTTCACGTGATGTGCAGCCTGCCATAGCGCTCATCACGAATGTGGAAGCCGTACATCTTGAGTTTTTTAATTCTGTCGAAGAAATTGCTGACGCCAAGGCTGAGATTTTCTTGGGCATGAATCCAGATGGCATTGCTGTTCTCAATCACGACAGCCCACACTATGCGCGCCTTATCGCCGCCGCACGCACGCAAGGCCTCAAGAAAACGCTTTCCTTCGGTCATTCATCTAAATGTGATGCCCGCATACAAGCGCTTGAACCGGACGAAGCAGGCACAAATGTAGAGGCTATTATTCTCGGCCAAAAAGTTTCCTATCGCGTTGGCGCAGCCGGTGTGCATCTCGCTATAAATGCACTGGGAACTCTTTTGGCCTGTGCAGCACTGGGCGTAGATTTAGAAATCTGCAGCAAAGCTCTTTCTTCCTATCGCACACCAGAGCGACGCGGCACACGCCAGACCATTACCTCAACAGATGGTGGAAGCCTGACACTTATTGATGAAACTTTTAACGCTAGCCCCATCGCTAACCATGCCGCACTTAATGTATTAGGGCAAGCTTCTGTACACGCAGCAGGACGACGCATCGCTATTCTCGGAGACATGCTTGAGCTAGGCGAAAAGTCCCCTGAAATGCATGCGGGGCTTGCTCAAACGCTCGAAGAGAATAAAATAGACGTTGTACATTGCTGTGGTGAGATGATGACACATCTCTATCATGCACTACCTCCTGATATGCGCGGCACGCTCGCGCCCAACAGTACCGAGCTTGCCCAAAAGGCTGCCGCAACACTGCATGCAGGGGATGTTGTTATGGTCAAAGGGTCAAAAGGCTCACATATGGAAATCATTGTCGAAGAAATAAAAAAGCTTGGGACGTCTGCGCGTCACAAGGCTGCAAGTTGAACGAGGTAAAGGACTAAATGCTTTTTCATCTTCTTTCTCCATGGGGGCAAACCTTCATTGGCTTTAACCTGTTTCGGTATCTTACTTTCCGGACAGGTGGCGCTATGCTCACGGCACTAGCTATCTGTTTTATTTTCGGCCCCCCCCTTATTCGTTGGCTACGCGCTAAACAAGGCGAAGGCCAACCTATTCGCGAGAACGGCCCTGAAACACACTTCAAGAAAAAAGGCACTCCAACAATGGGCGGACTGATGATTCTTGTCGCCGTCATCTTCAGCACGCTTTTATGGATGAATTTGGCCAACATTTACACGTGGATTGTTATCCTTGTCACAACAGGTTTTGGCCTTGTCGGCTTTGCCGATGATTACCAAAAACTGACACGGCGCAACACCAACGGTCTTCCAAGAAAAGTAAGGCTTATCATTCAAGCCCTCATTGCCTCCATTGCAACGTTTGCTATCATTGATATGGCGGGTAATGCTCCGCACGCTACGTCTATTGCCCTTCCCTTCTTTAAAAATTTCTGGATTCCTTTGGGAGGCCTTTTTATTGCCTTTGCCGTCTTCGTTATAGTCGGCGCGAGCAATGCTGTGAATCTAACGGATGGTCTGGATGGGCTTGCCACAGTTCCGGTCTTGATTGTAGCCCTTTGCTTTGGTCTTATTTCCTATCTAGCCGGTAATGCTGTTTTTTCAAATTATCTCCAGATTCTTCATGTCCCCGGTGCGGGCGAACTTGCGGTTTTTTGTGGGGCGCTTGTTGGTGCCTGTTTGGGCTTTTTGTGGTTCAACGCGCCTCCTGCACAAGTCTTCATGGGAGACACTGGATCGTTAGCCTTAGGCAGCTCTCTTGGCGTTATTTCTATTATTATCAAACATGAAATTGTTCTAGCTATTATTGGAGGCTTGTTTGTCATGGAAACCGTTTCGGTTATCATTCAAGTGGCGTCCTTTAAGCTAACGGGCAAGCGCGTTTTTAAAATGGCGCCACTTCACCATCATTTTGAAAAATTAGGCTGGTCCGAACCGACTGTTGTTATTCGTTTTTGGATTATTGCCTGCGTTCTGGCCCTCATCGGCATGTCAACCTTGAAATTGCGATAAAATGATCAAACTATCACATGTTGCAGATCAAGAATTTCTCGTTTTAGGCTTCGGCACATCTGGGCGCGCTACGGCAGCCGCTTTGCAGGAAAGTGGCGCATCCGTCTTTGTCTGGGACGACAAGAAAATCTCCCGCGGGCAAGCGCAAGAAGCAGGTTATCAACTGGGTGATCCTAGCGTGCTCGACTTTTCAAAACTGAAGGCGCTTGTGACCGGTCCCGGTGTTCCCCTTACACACCCCAACCCTCATCCCGTTATTGCCAAAGCGCGCGAAGCCGCCACGCCTATTCTGAGTGATCTGGATTTGCTCTTTGCCGCACAGCCAAAGGCAACCTATGTCGGCATTACGGGTACAAACGG
>DOBW01000046.1 GCA_003504035.1 Rhodospirillaceae bacterium
CTTGGCCCCAAAGGAACAGTTCTTGTCAATGGCCATGCCGTGATCGATCCTTCGGGCAAGAAGTATACGGTCATCCCCAAACGAGAAGGCATGATCAACCTTTACGCAGGTACGCTTCCAAAAAATACTTATCTTGTCTTGGGTAACGCCGGTACCATTGATTCAAGCCGTTTTGGCTTGATTTCTTGCGAGGAAATTATCGGGATTGTGAAGAGGTAACTTCTCTCCCGTCATTCCTCCCCCTCTCTCCCGTCATTCCGGCGAAGGCNNTCTTAAGTGGAATGACTATAAATCAGCTAAATGCTCTTTTCATGTCAGGTTACGTTTACATTCTTGCCAGCCAACACAAGGGAACGCTTTATATCGGCGTCACGAATGATCTTGCGCGGCGTATTTGGGAACATAAAAACGATCTTATGAAAGGATTCACCTCAAAATATAAAGTTCACCGTCTTGTTTGGTACAAATACTATGACAGAATCGAAGACGCCATCTTACATGAAAAACGAATAAAAAGCTGGCAAAGAGAATGGAAGATACGCGAAATTGAAGAGATGAATCCTCTTTGGAAAGATCTGTATGAACAGCTCAATGAATAAAATTGTAGATTTTTTTAATGTTGCAAGCCCAGATGGATTCCGGCCTTCGCCGGAATGACGAGAGGGGGACGGAATGACAGTAGAGAGGGACGGAATTACAAGATTTTTACCGCGCAAGCTTACC
Source organism: Rhodospirillaceae bacterium (assembly GCA_003504035.1). Classification (GTDB taxonomy): domain Bacteria; phylum Pseudomonadota; class Alphaproteobacteria; order UBA9219; family UBA9219; genus UBA9219. The sequence goes on from DOBW01000046.1 coordinate 724, forward strand.
GTAAAGACTAAGCGTTTTTTCAATCATCTTTTTCAAATCAAACTGCGCTTCAACACGCTCGCGCGAAACTTTGGCTATGGCGGCGGTGGTGGTGATGGTAGTGTCTCGGGCAACTATAGAGGCGGTGCTGGCGCCAAGGGAGTCGCCATCATCTATTGGGATCAGTGAGGCTTGTTCATCTGATCTTTAATAAACAACTTTTCCTCTTAAAATCCAGATGTTAAGGGCTTTCTTCCCATGTAACAAAGTGTAATGAGGCTTGATTTTCACTATCCTCTTCAAAAGCGTAGATAATAAGGCCTAGATTCGCTTTTTAAGGTTGTCTTATGACTTCTATGGATATGCCACTTTCTTCTCTTCAGCACGCTGCATCGCTTGATGGCTTGTTAGCCTCGGCTGGCGACCTTCTGGCATCGCGGCAAAGAACGTTGCGCGGGGAGGCTCAGTGCTCTGGTGTTGGTCTTCACACGGGTGAAGATGTCACTATGCGCCTTTTGCCTGCGGCGGCGGATACAGGCGTTGTTTTTGTTCGCACAGATTTGAAGAATGGTGCGCGTTCCATAAAGGCGCGCTGGGATCATGTTGTGGATACACAACTTTGCACGGTCATTGGAAATGACCATGGGGGCAGGGTAGCAACGATTGAGCATCTCATGGCGGCTGTTCGTGCTGCCGAGATTGATAATATTATTATTGAAATTGACGGACCCGAAGTTCCCGCTATGGATGGAAGCTCCGATGCTTTTGTCTTTTTGATTGATATGGTGGGAGTACAGGAACAAAACGCTCTACGCCGCGAAATAGAGGTCCTTAAGCCCGTTGAAGTCAATCATGAAGGAAAACGGGCTGCGATCATGCCTGCGCCGGATTCACGCTTTAGCGTTGATATTTCCTTTGAAACTGAGCTGATTAAGACGCAGCGCTATGATTTTACGCTCTCGCACAAGGGTTTCAAAAATGAGATCAGTCGTGCGCGCACCTTCGGTTTCTTTGAAGATGTTGAGAAAATGACCAAACTTGGTTTCATGCGCGGTGGTTCTTTGGATAATGCAATCGTCATTAAAGATGAAAAAATTATGAATGGAGAGGGGCTTCGTTTTGACAATGAGTTTGTGCGTCATAAATTGCTCGATGCGATCGGTGATATGGCACTAGGCGGTGTTCCTATTCGCGGCCATTTCATTGGTTCACGTACGGGCCATTCCATGAATAATAAATTGCTTTGTGCGCTTTTTGCTGATGAGACAGCTTGGCGCGAAATCGACACGCAAGCCAAACAATGCTGTGAGCCAGCCTTGTTGGCAGCGTCCTAATCCTCATTTCAGAATCGTGTTATTAACAATTCAGCCATGATAATGGTTAACAATGCGGAAAAATGCGCCACTATATCCTCTTGAAAATAAAGAGAGATTTAACAAACCCCTTGAAAGCGTTGAAATTTACTTAAAAAAGTGTTACATTACTTTCTACGCAAGAGGGATTTAAGGCAAAAAGAATGTAAAACCGCCCTTGCGGACGCACCACGAATTAACCAGTTCATTAAGTGTTAATGAACGAGCCTCTTAGGCCATATGTTGTGTGTCCACGAAAAAGAGCGGTCTTTATTTTGTCAGGAGGATCTTCTTGACGTTTAATGCTTGTAACTTATTTTTTGCACAAGGAGCCAAGAGAACATGACAGAAAAGTTAGAGTTCAAAAAAGGCGATTTTGTTGTTTATCCTGCACATGGCGTTGGCCGTGTCGAAGGTGTTGACACATTTGAAGTATCTGGTGAGCCAGTATCTCTCTACAGCATTATGTTTGAGCAAGACAGAATGCGGCTTAAGGTTCCTGTTGCCAAGGCTAAGACATCGGGGTTGCGTAAACTGTCTTCGCGTGATCGCATCCGTGAGGCGCTTTCAACCTTGCAGGGCAAATCGCGTGTGCGCCGTGTAATGTGGAGCCGCCGCGCCCAAGAATATGAATCAAAGATTAACTCAGGTGATCCGGTTTCTATCGCGGAAGT
>DOBW01000151.1:0-9022 GCA_003504035.1 Rhodospirillaceae bacterium
AAGGGCAAGAAGATGGCCGGACATATGGGCGCAGAGCAAGTGACGATCATTAATTTGAAGATTGCTGCCGTTGATCCTGAAGAAGGTTTGATCCTTGTGGATGGTGCTGTTCCGGGACCAAAGAATGGCATTGTTAAAATTCGTGATGCAGTCAAGCGTGCGCTCCCTAAAGAAGCGCCGATGCCTGCAGGTCTAAAGACTAAGGCAGAAGTTGCCGACGGTCAGGCCGCTTAAGGGGAATGGTGAGTAAGTGATGGAAGCAACAGTTAAAAATCTCGATAACAAAGACGTTGGCAAGATTGATCTTGTCGATACGGTCTTTGATGTGGAACCACGCCGCGATATTCTGAGCCGTATGGTTGGGTATCAGCTTGCCAAACGCCGTGCCGGTACGCATTCGACCAAGGGCATTAGCGATATTGCCGGATCAACGAAAAAACCATGGGCGCAAAAAGGCACAGGTCGCGCACGTCAAGGTAGCATTCGTTCACCGCAGTTTCGTACAGGTGCTATTATTTTTGGCCCGACTCCACGCGATCATACGCAGGGCTTGCCAAAGAAAGTTCGCTTGCTTGCGCTTAAGATGGCTCTTTCTTCCAAGGTTAAGGACGGAAAGCTAATTATTTTGGACGAAGCGAAGGCCAAAGATAATAAGACCAAAGCTTTGGCAGCGCGTTTGGACAAAATGGGGCTTAGCCGCTCGGTTCTGTTTATCGATGGCGCAAATGTGGATGAGAATTTTGCATTGGCTGCACGCAATATTCCAATGATTGATGTTTTGCCAGAGCAGGGTGCCAATGTTTATGACATTTTGCGCCGCGATGTTTTGGTTTTGACAAAGAATGCTGTTGAGCAGCTGCAAGAGAGGCTGAAATGAGCAAGACACAAGAAGAAATATCGCCCACGCACTATCAAGCTATTCTTTCGCCGGTAATTACCGAGAAAGCAACCAATGGCAGTGCGCATAATCAAGTCACTTTTCGCGTTTTGAAGAATGCGACAAAGCCTTTGATTAAAGAGGCGGTAGAGCATCTCTTTGATGTAAAGGTTGAAGCGGTCAACACGCTTAATCGCAAGGGTAAATCCAAGCGTTTTCGTGGCCGCATGGGTAAGCGTAGTAATGTTAAGTTTGCTGTCGTAACGCTGGCTGAAGGTAGCCAAATTGATATTACGACAGGCCTTTAAGGTTTAGGGAATTAGAAATATGGCACTTAAGAAATATAAACCCACAACGCCTTCACAAAGGCAGCTTGTCCAGACAGACCGTTCGGGTCTGTGGACGGGTAAGCCTGTCAAGAAGTTGACAGAAGGCTTGAGGAAATCAGGTGGCCGCAATAACACAGGTCGCATCACAATGCGTCACATTGGTGGTGGTCATCGCCGCAGCTATCGCATGATTGATTTCAAGCGTAAAAGGTTTGGTCTTTCGGCTATTGTTGAGCGTTTGGAGTATGATCCTAATCGCACAGCTTTTATTGCGCTGATTACCTATGAAGATGGCACGCAGTCTTACATTCTTGCACCGCAGCGTTTGAATAAAGGCGACAAGGTTATTGCAGGCGACAAGGTTGATGTAAAACCTGGCAATGCAATGCCGCTGAAGAATATTCCTGTCGGTACAATCATCCACAATGTGGAGATGAAACCCGGCAAAGGTGGTCAAATTGCACGTAGTGCTGGCACATATGTTCAACTTGTTGGGCGTGGTGGCAACAATGCACAGATTAAGCTTAGCTCAGGTGAGCTTCGTTTGGTGCCGCAAGATTGTATGGCAAGTATCGGTGCGGTTTCGAACGCAGATCATGGCAATGTCAAATTCGGTAAGGCTGGTCGCAAGCGTTGGCTTGGTGTTCGTCCTTCTGTCCGTGGTGTAGCTATGAACCCTGTCGATCATCCTCATGGTGGTGGTGAAGGGCGTACTTCTGGTGGTCGTCATCCGGTTACGCCATGGGGTAAAGGTACAAAGGGTAATAAAACACGTAACAATAAGCGTACAGATCGTATGATCGTACGCCGCGCGAATAAGCGTCGCGATAGTCAGTCTAAGTAAAGGGGATTCAGCGGTGACACGTTCTGTTTGGAAAGGTCCGTTTGTTGACGGTTATATGCTCAAGAAGGCCGAAGTGGCCCGTGGGTCAGGCCGTAATGATATTATCAAGACGTGGTCGCGTCGCTCAACAGTTTTGCCACAGTTTGTTGGCTTGACGTTCGGTGTGTACAACGGCAATAAATTTTTACCGGTATCGGTAACAGAAAACATGATTGGCCATAAGCTTGGTGAGTTTGCGCCTACGCGCACTTACAGAGGCCATATAGCTGATAAAAAAGGTAAGAAATAAGGAGCTCTTTGATGGGTAAGGCTAAAGTTTCAAGAGATTTGCCGGACGATTCGGCGCTTGCAAAGGCTGCGTCAATTCGCACCGGCGCACGCAAGCTGAATGTTGTTGCGGCGAGCATTCGTGGCAAGGATGCCGCCAGTGCGCTGACGCAGCTTACGTTTGAAAAGCGGCGCATTGCGCAGGACGTTAAAAAGGTTTTGCTTTCAGCGATTGCTAATGCCGAGAACAACCATTCATTGGATGTTGATCGCCTTTATGTTGCCGAGGCATGGGTCGGACGCAGTTTTGTTATGAAACGTTTTCGCGCACGTGGCCGTGGTCGCAGCGCAGGCATTGAAAAGCCATTTAGTAATCTGACCATTATTGTGCGTGAGCGCAAAGACGGAGACGTTGATCTTAAGAAAGAAACACGTCGCGCAAGAGGTCTATCAAAGAAAACAACAACCAAAGAAGCGGCATCTCCCGCTGAAGGGGCTTAAACTATGGGTCAAAAAGTAAATCCTATCAGTATCCGTTTGGGCGTTAATCGCACGTGGGACAGCCGTTGGTTTGCCGTTAAAGGCTATGCTGATCTGTTGCATGAGGATCTAAAAATACGGGCTTATCTTGTTAAGAGGCTTGGTCCGCAGGCTTCGGTTGCGAGTATTGATATTGAGCGTCCCGCAGGTAAATGCCGTGTGACTATTCATTCTGCTCGTCCTGGGGTTGTTATTGGCAAAAAAGGCGCTGACATTGAAAAGTTGCGCCGTGACATTGCCAAGATGACAACGTCTGAAGTTGCTTTGAATATTGTCGAAATCCGCAAGCCAGAGATCGAGGCTAAGTTGGTTGCCGATAATATTGCTGGTCAGCTAGAGCGCCGCGTTGCTTTTCGTCGCGCTATGAAACGGGCTGTTCAGTCAGCTATGCGTTTGGGTGCTTTGGGTATTCGTATTAATTGCTCGGGTCGCTTGGGCGGCGCAGAAATTGCGCGCATGGAATGGTATCGCGAAGGTCGTGTGCCGCTTCATACGCTGCGCGCTGATGTAGATTATGGTGTTGCGACGGCACATACGACAATGGGAGCGTGTGGCGTCAAAGTTTGGATCTTTAAGGGCGAAATCCTCGACCACGATCCTATGGCTCAGAGTAAAAAGGCTATGGAGAACGCACAGGTTCGTTCGTAACCCGTCGTCGCCAAGGCTACGGCGCGGCAAGGGGATGAGATGATAGAAATAGGATGATGAAATATGTTGCAACCTAAGAAAACAAAGTATCGCAAGGCACACAAGGGTCGTATTCACGGCAAAGCCAAAGGCGGATTTCGTCTGAGCTATGGTTCTTGTGGTTTGAAGGCTTTGGAGCCAGAGCGCATTACGGCGCGCCAGATTGAAGCGGCTCGTCGTGCGATTACACGTGCCATTAAGCGTCAGGGACGTTTATGGATTTTGATTTTTCCGGATGTACCTGTTTCATCCAAGCCTGCTGAAGTTCGTATGGGTAAGGGTAAAGGTTCACCTGATTATTGGGCCTGCCGTGTTCATCCGGGGCGCATTATGTTTGAACTTGATGGTGTGCCTCAGGAAGTTGCTAAAGCGGCTTTTGCGTTAGCGTCAGAGAAGTTGCCTATTAAAACAAAGTTTGTTCAGCGCGAAACGGCCTGAGAGAAGATTTAAGGGAGCCTAAAGATGGCAAAAGATACAGTTAAAATCGCCGATGTGCGATTGAAGACAGATAAAGAATTAGAGGACCGTGTGCTGGAGTTGCGTAAAGAGCAATTTAATTTGCGCTTTCAAAAAGCTACGGGCCAACTTACGAATACCGCTCGTATAACAGCGGTTCGCAAGGAAATTGCACACATCATGACAGTGATGGGTGAACGTCAACGTCAAGCCGCTGAAAAGTCGGCGTAAAGAGAAGTAAGGGGATAGTTAAATGCCGCGTCGTGTTTTGCAAGGGACGGTCGTTAGTGACAAGGGTGATAAGAGCATCACTGTTCTTGTCGAGCGTCGCGTTATGCACCCGATTTATAAGAAGTATATTCGTAAATCCAAGAAGTATGCTGCACATGATGAGCTTAATGGCTCGAAGGTCGGCGATACGGTTTCAATCATTGAGTGTCGTCCGATGAGCAAGCGTAAGCGTTGGATGCTTGTCGATGAAGCGGCTAAAAGCAGCAACTAAACAATGCGCCAGAGAAACAGGCCAGAGAAATAGGTAAGTAGTCATGATACAGATGGAAACAGTCCTCGATGTCGCGGACAATAGCGGCGCCAAGAAAGTAGCCTGCATCAAAGTGCTTGGTGGGTCTAAGCATATGATTGCTGAAATTGGCGATATCATCGTTGTTTCAATAAGAGATGCGATTCCTCGTGGCAAAGTCAAAAAAGGCGATGTTCATAAGGCCGTTATTGTGCGCCAGAAGTTTGGGCTTAAGCGCAAGGATGGAAGCGTTATTCGTTTTGATCACAACGCAGCTGTGTTGATCAATAAAGATAAAGAGCCTGTTGGTACCCGCATATTCGGGCCGGTGACCAGAGAACTACGTGGTTTGGGCTTTATGAAAATTATTTCGCTCGCTGAAGAGGTTTTGTAATGGCGATGAAAATGAGAATTAAGAAAAACGACACGGTTATCGTGATCGCTGGGAAAGATAAGGGTAAGACCGGTATGGTCAAAGCCGTTATGCCTAAGGAAGAGCGTTTGCTTGTTGTCGGTGTAAACCGTGTAACACGTCATACGAAACCTTCACAGGCTGATCCTCAGGGAGGCCGCAAGCAGATCGAAGCGCCTATTCACGTTTCGAATGTAGCTTTGGTTGATCCCAAGGACAGCAAGGCAACACGTGTTGGTATTAAGAAACTTGACAAGGACGGCGGTAAAGTACGCTTTGCCAAACGCTCCGGCGAAGTTATCGAGTAAGGAAGAGAGTAAAGTTATGACGGCAAGAGCCAAAGATAAATATGTGCCGCGTCTTCAGCAGCAGTACCGCGAAGTAGGTTTACCCAAGCTTATGAAAGAGTTTGGTTATAAAAACAAACTTCAGGCGCCAAAGCTTGAAAAGATAGTCATCAACATGGGGGTTGGTGAGGCTGTGAACGACAGCAAGAAGACCAAGAATGCTGCTGAACAGTTGGCTATGATCGCGGGTCAAAAACCAGTGATCACCAAAGCGCGCAAGGCTATCGCGACATTTAAATTGCGCGGTGAGCTTGGGATTGGCTGTAAGGTCACGTTGCGCCGTGAAAAAATGTACGAGTTTTTGGATCGTTTGGTCAATGTTGCCATGCCACGTGTGCGTGACTTCAGAGGTATTCCGACCAAGAGTTTTGATGGTCGTGGCAACTATGCGATGGGCCTTAAAGAACAGCTCGTTTTCCCTGAGATTGAGTACGACAAGATCGACGAAATTAGGGGCATGGATATTGTGATCTGTACAACGGCAAATACAGACAAAGAAGCTATGGCGCTTTTGCGCGGTTTCAATATGCCGTTCCAGAGTAAGGAAGGACAAAATTAATGGCTAAAAAAGCTACGATCGAGAAAAACAACCGCCGCCGCCGCTTGGTAAAGCAAAAGGCAGCGACACGTGCTGCCCTTAAAGCCATCGTCATGAACAAAGAAACGTCCATGGAAGATCGCTTTGATGCAGTCATGAAATTGGCGAGCATAACGCGGAACTCGGCAAAGAATCGTATTGTAAATCGTTGTGAGCTGAGTGGTCGTCCACGCGGTTTCTATCGTAAGTTTAAACTTTCACGCATTGCGCTGCGTGAACTGGCCTCTTCGGGTCAGCTTCCCGGCGTAATCAAGTCGAGCTGGTAAGGAGGATTATAAGAACATGTCCCTTTCCGATCCTATAGGAGATATGCTGACACGCATACGCAATGGTCAGATGGCTAAGATGGAAGTTATCGAATGCCCGTCATCGGCTTTTCGCAAGCGTGTTTTGGAAGTGATGGAGCGCGAGGGTTATATTCGTGGCTTCACAGAAGTTCAGCAGGGCAAAGGTCAAGCTGCGCTTGAGATCGAGCTAAAATATCATGATGGGATCGGCGTTATTCGCAAGATCAATCGTGTATCTAAGCCGGGTCGCCGCGTTTATGCTGGAATCAAAGACTTTGGTCGTGTTTTCAACGGTCTTGGCGTTTCGATTTTGTCGACACCACGTGGTGTGCTTTCGGATAACGAAGCGCGTACACAAAATGTAGGCGGCGAAGTTTTGTGCCGTATATTCTAAGAGTTGAGGTTTTATTATGTCTCGCGTAGGTAAAAATCCGGTTCCCCTAGCTCAGGGCGTTTCGGCAGAGGTTAAAAAAGGTCTTGTTTCCGTCAAAGGAAAACTGGGTTCGCTTAGCCTTGCCATTGTTCCTGATATTGAGGTTAAGCTGGAAGGCAATGAGCTTATTGTTTCTAAGCGTTCGGAGAGCAAGGTTTCGCAGATGATGTGGGGAACGACCCGCAACAACATCGCCAATATGGTTCAAGGTGTAAGCGAAGGCTTTAAAAAGGTTTTGGATATTGAAGGTGTTGGCTTTCGGGTCGCACTGAAAGGCAAGACACTTGTTCTTCAGCTTGGGTTTAGTCATGAGATTAACTATCAGGTTCCCGAGGGGATCACGATCAAGGCACCTAAGCCAACCAAGATTGAGATCACGGGCTTTGACAAACAAAAAGTTGGTCAAGTAGCTGCAGAGATCAGAGGTATGAAAAAGCCAGAGCCTTACAAGGGCAAGGGCATACGTTACGCTGGCGAGCAAGTTCGCCGCAAAGAAGGTAAGAAGAAATAAGGTAGGATAAGGAAAAGAAAATGTTAACCGCAAAACAATTGCATGAACGGCGCAAAGTTCGCACACGCTTTCAATTGAAGCGTAAATCAGAAGGTCGTGCGCGGCTTTCTGTTCATCGTACGGGCGCCAATATTTATGCTCAGATTATTAATGACGCGCAGGGCAAGACTCTTGCTGCGGCATCGAGCCTTAGCCCAGAGTTGAAAAAGAAACTCAAGACGGGTGCGGATAAAGCGGCTGCGGTTGCGGTTGGAAAGATGGTTGCCGAGTTGGCTAAAAAGGCTGGCATTACGCAGGTTGCGTTTGATCGTGGTGGCTACATTTATGCTGGACGTGTTAAAGCGTTGGCTGAGGCGGCACGCGAAGCCGGCCTTGATTTTTAAGCTAGGGAGCAAAGCAAAATATGGGTAAGCCGAGAAAAGAAGGTTCCGAAGGCAGCGATTTGATCGAGAAACTCGTTTGGATCAATCGTGTTGCTAAAGTGGTCAAAGGCGGTAAGCGCTTTGCCATGGCGGCTTTGGTTGTCATAGGTGATGGCAAAGGTCGTGTCGGTGTTGGTACAGGTAAAGCACGTGAGGTTCCCGAGGCCATTCGTAAAGCCACAGAATCTGCTAAGCGTGAGATGAAACGCGTTCCTTTGCGTGAGGGGCGTACATTGCATCATGATGTGCAGGGAAGATATGGCGCAGGCCATGTTGTTTTACGTGCTGCACCTCCGGGAACTGGTATTATTGCTGGTGGTCCGATGCGTGCTGTTTTCGAGGCTTTGGGTGTTCAGGATGTTGTGGCCAAATCAATTGGAACGGCCAATCCACATAATATGATTAAAGCGACTTTTGACGCTTTGTCTCAGGTTTCCAGCCCTCGTTCGGTGGCTATGCGTCGCGGTAAGAAGGTCAGCGAAATTCTGGGGCGTAAGCCAGAGACAAAAGAAGCTCAGAAATCCAAAGAAGCCTAAGGTAGGATAAGATGGAAAAAGCAGCCGAAAAAAAGACGCCTGTGAAAAAGAAGGCAGTACCTGCAGCTAAGAAAGCTCCAGCTAAGGCAAAAGCGTCAAAGAAGAAGCTTGTTGTTGTTCAAACGCGTGGCACAAGAAAAGCGCGAGTAAGTGTACTTGCAACGCTTCAAGGCCTTGGCCTTGGTAAGCCACGTGCGCGCCGTGAGTTGGAAGATACACCAGCCGTTCGCGGTATGATTCGCAAGGTTGCGCATATTGTTATGGTTGAAGGTGAGTAATTTTAAAACAAGGGGTTAAAATATGACCCTAAAGTTAGATATGAAGTTGAAAGAAGGATAAGACCCATGAAACTCAACGATCTGCGCGATAATGAAGGCGCTCGTCAAGACTCTATGCGGGTTGGGCGCGGCATCGGATCTGGCAAGGGTAAAACCTCTGGCCGTGGTGTGAAGGGGCAAAAAGCTCGTTCAGGTGTTTCTCTTCGTGGTTTTGAGGGTGGACAAATGCCGCTCCATCGTCGTTTGCCAAAACGTGGTTTTGTTTCGCTTTTCCGCAAGGATTTTGCCGAATTGAACATTGGTCGTTTGCAGATGGCCATTGATGCGGGCAGCATTGATGCCAAGAAGCCGATTACTCAAGACATTATTTTTGACAGTGGCCTTCTTGGTAAGGCGAAGGACGGTATTCGTCTTCTAGCCAAGGGTGAGCTTAAGGCAAAGATTGATATTTCCGTTGCTGGAGCATCAGCTGGTGCACTTGCTGCTGTTGAAAAAGCTGGCGGAAAAGTAACGGTTATAGCCAAGGCAGAACCTAAGCCAAAAGCCAAAAAAGCTAAAGAAGCAAAATCCAAATAAACTTCTTGTGTTGTGCTATAATTAAAATATCGGGGCGTAGCGCAGCTTGGTAGCGCGTCTGGTTTGGGACCAGAAGGCCGCGAGTTCGAATCTCGCCGCCCC
>DOBW01000151.1:9051-9467 GCA_003504035.1 Rhodospirillaceae bacterium
TCCCATCTTCACATTCCTTAATAAGTCGCGTAGACTTGTGGCGTTGTTTTACTTGCCTTATGTGAGGTTTCTTATGCGCACTGTTTTTCTTTCCGTCTTTATCACGGTGATTGTCACGGTTTTGGTTGCTTTATTGCTGCAATCAGGGGTGATTACATTTCCTGAAAAAACGAGTGCGACGGCTTCGAAGGAGTCCGTTTATGATCGCGTTTTACGGACGGAGACTATCCGTTGCGGATACAGTGTTTGGAAGCCTCTTATGTGGGTTGATCCTAACAGTAACAAAAAAATGGGCATTTTTCCGGATTTGATGGAAGAAATTGGTCGTCGGCTTGGTCTCAAGATCGTTTGGCAAGAAGAACTAGGCTGGGGTATGGTAGTTGAATCCGTTAAAACGGGGCGCGTGGATATGGCTT
>DOBW01000151.1:9570-9859 GCA_003504035.1 Rhodospirillaceae bacterium
CCGCGCTTTTAATAAAATTGAAGATTTGAACAACGCACAATATATTCTTGCCAAGATAGATGGTGGCGCTGTTAATCAGATTGCCAAGGATCGCTTTCCCAAAGCTAAAGGTCTAAGCCTGTCCGAGATGTCCACCAATATTGATGTTATTGAGTCTGTCATAACCGGAAAGGCCGATTTTGCAGTCGATGATGCGACTTCTTTTATGGGCTATATGAAAAATAATCCTAATAAGATTAAGCGGTTTTTTGATGAGGCTGTTGGTGTTTTTCCTGCCGTGATGTTGTTG
>DOBW01000113.1 GCA_003504035.1 Rhodospirillaceae bacterium
GAACAGGAACCGCATCTCTGACCGCATCTTGTCCAAACGGACAGGTTCTTCAAAAAATTATTGATGGTGTACCTCATTGTACACTTTTGGACACAACATCAGGTCTGACGCTCTCCTGTCGAACAGGCCAAGTTCTTACAGGCATTAGAAATGGCAGGGCTGTTTGTAAGGCTCAGACGGTGCGGATACAAACCACAACAAACATAGTTTCATCAAAATGTTCAATCACAAGTGCTGATGATCCATGGATCAACCAGAATGCACACGATGCCTTTTGGGTCTACAAAATGTACCGATGGGCCAATACATGTGGAGCACGTTACTGTAGGTCTTTGGGTAAAGGATATGTCACAGGAAAGGCAAGTGAGTATTTTGGTGGAAAGGCTACAATAGATTGCTGGTAATCTGGAAGTAATCCATAAAAAAGGGTTGCTGGTTTTCCAGCAGCCCTTTTTCTTTTAAGTGTCCGTTGAAAACTTATTTTCCAAACAAGCCATCAAAGACTTTACCTACACCGCTTTCTTTAGCCGCCCCTTTGAGAGCATCTATACCTTGGCCTCCAAGTTCTTTAACAAGAGAAGAGCTACCAATGGCCATAGCCTTGGAAGTAATTTTACCTAAAACAAGCTGCATAAGCCGCGCCGGAGACATGCCACCATCATTTTTACCGATATTGGACATGCTGATCGTTGGCAATTTTGTATCAACAAGATTTTTACCTTCCAACAAAGCATGGCTTAGTTTTACCTGACCATTGCTGATGACAAGTTTTTCAATGATGATTTTGCGCTCATTTTGAGAATCTTCTTCAGATGTTTTTCCTTCAGCAGGCTGCTTTTCTTCGCCAGCCCTTAAAGAGGACGTATAAGCCGCAATATTTTCTTGAATCTTTTGCAGATTGCTCGTGCCATTCTTGGTAACCTCATACGTAATGGCAGGCGCATCAATTAAAATCTCACGAACAATAATGGGACCATCGCCCATAACCGATTTTGTATCGATCTCCACCGAAACTTTATCAAAAGCCATCGCGCTATCTGTTGTAAAGCCTTCTGGATTACCCAGATTAAAGCCTTTAAGCGTTCCTTTACCCGAGGAAAGAGAAATCTCAACATCGCTCAGAGTTGTTTCAGCTTGCGTGGCATCGCTTCCATATTTTTCAACAGCAGATTTAATAATAGAATCAAGATTAGAGGTAAAAAGGACCCCTCCAACAACCAAAACAACAAGCAAAGCCAAAAGGCTGGAAATTAGTTTTTTCTTCATCGGTAAACCTTCCAATAGGGGAGAGAAAAAAAGGAAGGGGAATGCTAGCCATAAATGAAGAAAAGGGAAAGGGGGTGTTACAAAATCCCTATATCACCTATGTGCGGAAGAAGTGAGGAGTGGCGATCCTTGCCTTCACTAGGACAAAAGCCCCTAAAATTTCCGCTCAATCGTAAAATCGACAATGTCGAGAAGGGCAGCTTTATAAGGATTAGAATCAAAGATACCCAGAGAATCCCGCGCAATGGCACCGTAATGCCGCGCGCGCTCCATAGCATCTCGCAGCGCGCCGCGCCGCCGCATAATCTCCTGTGCGCGGACAAAATCGCCATCTTGCTTGTCTCCACCACCGATCACACGTTGCCAAAAATGGCGCTCAGATTCATCGCCGCGATTAATGGCCAAGATAACGGGCAGGGTTATTTTGCCTTCGCGGAAATCATCACCAATAGTCTTACCCAGCTTTTCCTGCACAGCAGAATAATCCAAAACGTCATCCACGATCTGAAAAGCTATGCCTAGATTAAGACCAAAAGTCCGCAAAGCATCATCTTCCGCCGCTGTTTTATTGGCGACCACCGCCCCAACGCGGCAGGCGGACGCAAAAAGCTCTGCTGTTTTGGCACTAATAATATCCAGATAAGCCTGTTCGCTTGTGGCCGTATCTCGTTGTGTGACAAGCTGCAACACTTCCCCTTGCGAGATCACAGCCGAGGCATTGGAAAGGATACGCAAAACCTCCAAAGAGCCATCCTCAACCATCAAATGGAAGGCTCGGGAAAAAAGAAAATCACCGACAAGGACGCTGGCTTGATTACCAAACAGTGCATTGGCCGAGGAAGAACCCCGCCGCAGCAAGCTGGCATCCACCACATCATCATGCAAAAGCGTAGCCGTATGAATAAACTCGACAGATGTGGCAAGCTTTTGGTGGCGCGTGCCCTCATAGTCGCACAGCCGCGCCACAGCCAGCGCCAAAAGAGGGCGCAGTCTTTTACCTCCGGCTGAGATAACGTGCTGCGCCAGATCAGAGATAAGCGGAACGTCGCTGTCCATCCGCTCCAAAATAAGGCGATTGACGGCCGCCAGATCATCGGCCACAAGCGCAGAAAGCGCCTCCAGTGGATCGCACTGCGGCGGCGAAGTTATTTTATGAAGGGAAAGAACAGCACCCATAACTCATCCTCATTTAATCAGAGAATGAGAGTATAGACCGGACCCCAAACGAAGCAAAGAGGCTTAGGAAAGGTCCTTAACAAGCATATCCAAGACATCAACAACAGCATGAGAGGCTGTGCTTAACTCCCTCACAACTCTCCAGACCAATTTCGACCAAATTAATCAGTGTCGTTTCCTGACAGCTTTTTTTACTGCTTTTGCTGAAAGGTCTGAATAAACTTGAAAAAGTGCCATGTCCTAACTCCCTATAAAATAAACAACCCCAAGTTGTACTTGCTGGTCGTTTCACACTATAAGTTAATATAAATTAAACGGCGCGCGCCGTTAAATAGAGCTATTATATAAACTTTTTAAAATTTCAATACGCGTGTATTTCTCTGTTCAACGCGACGAAAAAAAAAGATCAAAGGATTGGCATGACAGATCAAACAACTTTAGACAAACTTCTCCATGGTCGCTTTACCATCGAGCAACCCGCAAAAGGCTATCGCATTGCTGTAGATACACTTCTTCTTGCAAGTTCAGTTCCCGCGCAAGAATCTCATCACATTCTTGATCTTGGGTGTGGCGCTGGCGGCATTATGTTGGCTCTGGCCACACGCTTAAGAGACACTTACATCACAGGCCTAGAAATTCAGACCAAACTTGTTACGCTTTGCAAAAGCAACATACAGCGAAATGCTTATGACGAATCTCTGGACGTTAGAGAAGGTGATGCAACACAACTCGATGATTCTTTGAAAGAACAATTTGATCACGTTGTGATGAATCCTCCTTTTCATGATGCGGCGCGGCATGATTCTTCTCCTAACGCCTCAAAGCGACAAGCCAACACACAAAAAACGGGCGAACTAGAGGCGTGGATTGTCTCGGCGCATCAAGCGCTGAAAGAAGAGGGC
>DOBW01000080.1 GCA_003504035.1 Rhodospirillaceae bacterium
CTATTCTTGTCAGGCGCGGCAAGATTTCGGAAGGTGTTGAGAATTTTAGCTTTCAAGATAGCTTCAGTTTTCTGTCTTGAGAAGGTTCGCGAAGCCAATGATACGCCGAAGATCATCTTAAAGCGATACATGGCGGTCGACCTCGCAGTAAGGCTGCATTCTTTCGTGGTGACGTGACAAGCTTCGCGCCGCGCTCATGAACATCATTATAGCAAGCACGGCTATCATAAAACCGTCTGTACCGTTACCGCACGAACACAAACCGTCGTGTAGTCTGGCAAGTAAAACTCTTCGCCCAAAAGGCTTCGCAAAAAACCTTTCAAGCCCCGATACGGCAAGCGGTACACGACCTTCACAACCAACATTATTTCGATCAAAGCCTATCCATATTCGCGAGAACGGCTTCTCTGTCCTTCATTTCTTGCTGATTTTTCAAGAAATTTAAGGTTCAAGTGAAATGTGATGTCATAGCGCTTTTCCAGTCCTTTATTGTACGCGCTTCAGTTTTTGATAGACTTCTTGAGGGTAAATCTTCTACCTTCGCTCATGGATGATCTCCTTGCCTTTTTACAAAGAAATCGTCCACCTAAATCCTTAATTTTTGATTCACAAGAGGCTATTTATTCAACAAAGCCGTTCCTTTCTTTTCTTAAAATAAAACCGGAAATTCATAAAATGCCAAAAGCGATAACACCACCCCAATCTTTTTTAAACAGCATGAAAGTTGCTGGTGGCAAATTTTCTTTTGAACGTTCTTTGACGCTTGAGACTCCAACATTCATTCCTAAAGGTGTTCGTTTTTACGAAACCAACTCTATTGGCTTCCTTTCCTACCTTAGTGAGGAATCTCGTTTTTTCAACACAACTATTGGGCGCTATTGCTCAATTGCTGAATCTGTTTTTTCTGGAATTCAACAGCATCCTGTTGATCGCATCAGCACCCACCCCTTTACCTACAATTGGAGCCTAAATCCCAAGGAAGACCTTTCCTGCATTTTCAGCCCATTTCAAGAATATCAAGCCGTTGTTGATACAAAAGCACCGCTTCCCAACAAAGATGTACCGCGCACGATAATAGGAAATGACGTCTGGATCGGAAGGTCGGCAACCATCAAGCCAGGAATCACCATAGGGGATGGTGCCGTCATTGGATCACACGCTGTTGTGACGCATGATGTTGCCCCTTATACTATTGTCGCAGGCGTTCCCGCGCGCACACTGCGCCAGAGGTTCGACGACAAGACCATAGAAAAATTTCTGAAGCTTCAATGGTGGCTTTACAACATTTCTCCTTTAAGGAAAGACCCAAGCTACACAAATGTAGAGCTTTTTCTTGAAAAACTAGAAACACTGATAAAGGAAGACCATATAGAAATGCTTAGACCAGAAACCTATATTTTAGAAAATGAGAACGGCCAATGCCGCAAACATGTGCTTTAAAAATTTGAGCGCAAACGATGAACACGGATAAGATCCTCTGAAGTTCCCCACGGCTCAAAAAAGTTTATATCTGTGCCATGCGCGTGCGCGTGGGCTATCCAACGAGTAAAGGTTGGCTCCAACCAAGCTGGGTCTAGAAAAACCTGTTTATCTTCGGGAAAGCTGAAACTTGTAAAGAGGAAAGAAAGAAGCCCATCTCTTGGAGTCGCTCCCGCCCCTTCTAAGCAAGCGACGAGTTCTTCTATGTTATGGGCGTCCGCGAAAGCATCATAAAGAGACGTTCCCAAAGAACAAACCACCTTGCCCCACAGCAAAGCTTGAAAGCAAAGTGAGCTTGATACCCCAACGACCGCATCAACATGGGGCAAGAGAAATTGAGAGACCCCTCGATAATCGTCAAAACGAGGCCAATAAATGAAATTCGGATAGGTTTCATATAAATACGCATAAACAGATGGCGTTATGATCTTTTCATAATCGACATGCTGCGTGACGATAACGCCCACATCCGGCGGCGTGTGGTCTAGAAAATGGCACAGATAATCCCACTGGCTTCTAAAGGACGTGTTGCCATCAAAAGAAAAAGTGCCGGAAACATTCAACGGCAAAAGAACGAGATGCTTAAACCGCTCTCTTAAACGCGGAAAGATCGTGCAGATATACGCCCCCTCTTCCATAAGGCGTGGCCTGTATTTTTGCCTAAAAGCTTCTAGGAACGCAGCTTCATCAGAAGTTGGCTGAAGATTTAACAACGCATCTGAATGTTTATTTAAAAAGCTATGCCGCAAAGGCCCACATGGATCCAACGTAATACTCAAAGGAAAAGGTTGGCGCGATAAAAAGGCGTTGTCTCCATTCAAGATAAGAGCATCAGGAAACAAGTAACGGAGGAAAGGCGTCGGCGTAAAAAGTGTAAAAATGATATCGGGCTCAAACCCGTTTAGCTTGCGAGCGACTAAGTCCGCCATACCCTGCACTTGCTCAGGCGTATAGGTTTCATTATACCAAGCTAAGGTCGCGTCCAAATAGTTAGGAAAGACTGTTCTCAACTCGCTTTGACAAAAAAAGGCCTTCTGCGTTCTGGGGCCATTTATGCATTCCTCAACAGCGGCTTTTTGAGCATCTCCATGCAAAAAAAA
>DOBW01000199.1 GCA_003504035.1 Rhodospirillaceae bacterium
CAAATGCGGCGTGTGAATTGCCCGGACTGTGGAGTGAAAATAGAACAAATTCCCTGGGCGGAAGGTAAAAGTCATTCTACCAAATCTTATCAGCTCTTTCTCGCCCGTTGGGCTAGGAGGCTTTCATGGGCTGAAGTAGCCGAGGTTTTTAAAACCAGTTGGCCAAAAGTCTATCATTCCGTTGAATCTGTCGTACAATACGGCCTCAAACACAGAACGATAGGTGCAATTGAAGCAATCGGTGTCGACGAAGTTCAGTACGAAAAAGGACATGGTTATATGACCGTAGTTTATCAAATTGAGAAAGACTGTAAGCGATTACTTTATGTCGGTAAAAATCGTACGGTAAAATCATTCCTCAAATTTTTCAAAGAAATAGGATCCGAATGTGCCGGTAATATTAAATTTGTTTGTTCCGACATGTGGCAGCCATTTTTAAAAGTAATTAAAAAAAAGATCCCTCAAGCTATTCACATTTTAGATCGCTTTCATATTGTTGCCAATCTCAACAAAGCACTCAATAAAGTGCGAACAGAGGAAACAGCTGAATTGCGAAATCAAGGGTATGTAGATATACATATGTAAAATGACAATTAAAGTTGGGCGGCGGTAAGATCTCAGCTGGAGCGTTTAAAATGGCCTCAAATGGCTGGTAAGTGTAAAGCTAAAATAATGATTACCTGCCAGCAATACAGACGCCTGATAAAGTGCATGAATGACACTGGAAACGTAACCATGAGTGCACGCAAGTCAAACATGAGCCGTGAGACGGCTCGAAAATATTGGAACGCCAGGAAGGACCCAAAATTATTACAAAAGTCCCATACCTGGCGCACCCGGCCCGATCCCCTAACAGAGATCTGGCCCCAAGTGGAAAAGCTATTGGAGAATGATCCAAAGCTGCAAGCAAAAGCGTTATTTGAACACTTTTTAGCGAAGGGAGAGGATAACGTAGAGGAGAGACATCTAAGAACGTTTCAGAGGCGAGTAGCGGTCTGGAAAAGGAAGCACGGAAAGGGAAAGGATATATTCTTTCCGCAGGAACCTGTACCTGGACAGCTATTACAACTGGATTGGACTCATATGAACAGTTTGCAAGTGACGATAAATGGAGAAGGCTTGAGGCACTTGCTGTGTCATTCTACGCTCACTTATTCGAACTGGGAATGGGCTGTCCGTTGTTATTCAGAATCATCATTATCGCTACGAGAAGGCTTACAAAGCGCTTTGTGGCAATTAGGGAAAGTTCCTCATTTTGTGCAAATTGACAATAGCTCTTCGGCGACTCATCAGATCAAGCGAACAAAATCAAAGAGAGGATTTAACCAAAATTTTGTAAATCTGATAGAACACTTGGGAGTAAAGGCACGAACGACAAATATAAGCTGTCCCAATGAAAATGGAGACATTGAATCCCAAAATGGGCACTTGAAGAACCGGATAGATCAAGCTCTGAGGCTTCGTGGAAGCCGAGATTTTGAAAGTTTAGAGGCGTATGATGCTTTTGTGGAAAAGGTCCTAGAAAAGGCCAATTTGCCGCGGCAAAAAGCCTTAGAAGAGGAGCTGACCCATATGCATGAGTTGCCTCCTTGCCAAGCCCCCGAATACGAAGAACAAATCGTGCATGTTTCCAGAAACAGCACGATTCGTGCTAAGAAGGTAGCCTATTCTGTACCGAGTCGCCTGATAGGGCACAAGGTACGTGTCCACGTTTACGAAACCAAGGTAATCATTTTTGAAGAGAGGGAGAAAGTAGCTGAGTTCGACCGGAAACCTGGCGTTGGAGGGGTTATAAACTGGCAACACGTGATTTCGTCCTTAGTGAGAAAACCGGGTGCTTTCCAGGGGTACAAGTACCGAGAACAGCTGTTCCCCGGAGTTTTATGGCGCAAGACGTACGAACGTCTTTGTGAATGCAAAAAGGACGCAAGCAAAGCGGATCGAGAATATTTGCGTTTACTTAAACTGGCGTTAGATGAAGGGCAGGAAAAAACAGAAGAAGCTCTCCAAGAAGTTTTGGCTGACAAAGAAGCGAAAATTTCTCTGGAAACCATACGAGAGAAGATTGGATGTGCTCCTATCGATCTACCCATTTTAGAAGAACCAAAAGTAGATCTCAAAGAGTATGATAAACTGTTAGAAGAGGAGGTGCGTCATGTCAGCTGAAAACGATCAATTAGTATTGCTCCTGCGTTCTCTTCGGCTGAGTTCTATGGCACAGCTGGTTCCGGAAAGCCTTGAGATAGCCAAACAGGAAAATTGGAGCCATGTGCAGTGGCTTCGGTATCTGTGCGAACAAGAGAGCGAGCAGCGTCTTCAACGTCGTATGCAAAACCTCTTGAAGGCCTCTCATCTCCCTGACAGTAAGACATTGGGGAATTTAAAGGAAAACCTCTTGCCTCAAAAAATAAGACGGCTGTTACCCGAATTACTTGATGGAACTTTCGTGCAAGAAGCCAAGAATATACTCTGCTTCGGTTTGCCCGGTCGCGGGAAAACCCATTTTTTGTGTGCACTCGGTCGAGAACTGATTCTTAGGCATCAATACCGCGTATTCTTTACTCCCGCCTTCAAACTCGTCAATCAGCTCCTAGAAGCAAAAAGAGACCTTAAGCTGCCTGCTCTCTTATCTCGCTTTGATAATTATCAGGTGGTCATTCTTGATGAACTAGGGTACATTCAGCAGTCACGTGAGGAAATGGAAGCGTTGTTTACTTTTTTAGCTGAACGCTATGAGCGGCGCACTATCATGATCTCTTCCAACTTGGTTTTTTCTCAATGGGATCAAATTTTTAAGAATCCTATCACTGCGGCGGCTGCCGTTGACAAGTTGGTCCATCATGCTCACATTCTCGAGTTCACTGGGAAAAGCCAACGGATGCCTACTAAAAATAATGGATCTCTTGTTTCACATGAATGACTTATCGCATATTTTTAACAGTGCTTTCAGGAAGCTTTTTTCTGTAGGGTTGTGCCTTTTAGCTCAATTCTTCATGCTTCTTTGGAGCTGCTTGGTCATTGGGTTCATAAACGCCTTGGAGAGGATCGTTAGGACCTTTTACAGGCTGTTTTCTCCTTGTCGGAATCAAAATCTCAATGATGTTTTAATTGCTGTTGACAGATTCGTTTTTTGTCTTTTCTTTTTTACATTTGATGCAAAATTTGTCTTTGTATGTAAATCTTTGACCTTTCTAAGTTTGCAAGCAGGTAAGAATGTCAATTTTAATCAAAATGAAAAATTTCGTGCCGCCTTTTGGTGGAGTTGTTTAACAATGCCAAAAGTGTCGGATATTCGGTCGTAAGACTAACTTAAAAAACTGCAAAATTAATCTAACAAAATAAAGGAAATATCCATGCTGTCATTCGCCCAGTTTTAATTGTCGCCGCCGCCCAACTTTAATTGTCAT
>DOBW01000195.1 GCA_003504035.1 Rhodospirillaceae bacterium
AGGTATATTATGACAAAAAAAGATTATGCTCTTGATCTCTTTCTTTCCACACATAGACAGCTTGTCGAACGACTTGAAATGCAAGGCAGAGAAAACTCTCAGTTAGCGTATTTGCAAGAAGTCTTTGATGACATGATCTATGGTGATAGTTCTGGTGGTCCATCAAACTTGCAGTTTAGGGAAGATCGTTGCTACCCTTCCATTAGCCATAATAACGTGGATGAAAAGATTTCCGCTAAAGTCTGCGAGTCCTACAAAGATGGTGCTAAAATTCTCTTTTGTCTTGATGTGGCGCGTGACGAACAAGGAAACTGGAATGTTACTGCCTTGAACCCTCAGGATGGAACAAAAAGCACTTTGGCTTCGCTCGAGAAGGGAAAAAATCAATTTTCTGACGAAGCGTTAAAGGGAATTAACAATTATATGTGTGCTTGCAGGCAAGCTGTTGTCGCGCAGGAAAAAAGGGAACAGCCCACGATTCCTAGTAAGGAAAAAGGTAATAGAGAATCTTGGGCTCCGGCTTGCATTCTTTAATTAAGAGCAGCCTTCACCATGCCACCTGCTTTTGAAAAATCCATCTGGCCGGCATAGGATTTTTTCAGCGCGCCCATAACTTTACCCATATCCTTGATGCTCGCCGCGCCTGTGTCCGCAACGGCTTTTTCCACGGCGTCTTTGATTGCGTCTTCATCCATTTGCTGGGGCAAAAAGCGCTCGATAACGACAATTTCGGCTGTTTCCTGATCCACGAGGTCGGGGCGGTTGCCTTTTTTATAAAGCTCAATGGATTCACGGCGTTGTTTAATCATGCCTTGGAGCATGGAGAGAATTTTGTCATCGCTAATCCCGTCCTGATTGCCTGATGGCCGTTCGGCGATGTCTAAATCCTTGAGTTTAGCCAGAATCATACGGATCGTGCCCAGCGCTAATTCTTCTTTGGCGAGCATTGCTGTTTTCATAGCTTTGGTTAATTCGCTGCGAAGCATAGGGTTTTCCTTTTCTAAAGCTCTTGCAAAGAGAGTGTATCTTGTTCATATTCTGAGCCGTTTGCGCCAATTTTAGCTTTGATTCGGATTGTTATGACAAAAAACGATATCTCATCAACCACAACGTACGAAGATACACTCCAAAAGCCAACAGCTGTTTTGGTCCTTGCAGATGGTTCGGTTTTTTATGGCCATGGCATTGGCCGCGAGGGTACAGCTATAGGCGAGGTTTGCTTTAACACCTCCATGACCGGTTATCAGGAAATCCTAACCGATCCCAGCTATGCCGGACAGATTATCACCTTCACCTTTCCTCATATTGGTAATGTTGGCACTAATCAGCAGGATATCGAAAGTGCACTGCCTGCGGCACGCGGTCTTATTCTCCGCGCCTCGGTGACAGAGCCTTCTAACTGGCGATCAGCGGAGTCTTTGCAAGTTTGGTTGAAGAAAAATAATTTGGTGGGGATTACGGATATTGATACGCGCGCTCTCACAGCGCGCATTCGTGATAGTGGTGCGCCTAGTGGTGTGGTCTGTCATGTGGCTGATGGGAAGTTTGATCTTGAAGCCCTTTCGACAGAGGCCGCTGGTTGGGCTGGGCTTGATGGGATGGATCTTGCCCTTGAGGTGACGTGTAAAGAAAAATACGTATGGAAGGAAGGCATTCAGCATTCAGCATTCAGCATTCAAGAAAGAAAAGTTTCTGAAGGCTCCCATATTGTTGCCATTGATTACGGTGCAAAACAAAATATCTTGCGCTGTCTTGTAAGTGCAGGATGTAAAGTGACAGTGGTGCCAGCACAAACATCTGCGGAAGACATTTTTGCGCTTCAGCCCGATGGCATTTTTCTCTCCAACGGTCCCAGTGACCCTGCGGCAACAGGTGTTTATGCTGTTCCCGTTATTAGGTCTATTTTGGAAAAAGAGATTCCTTTGTTTGGGATTTGTCTAGGCCACCAATTATTGGCGTTGGCTTTGGGCGGTAAAACAACCAAAATGCCATTGGGGCATCGCGGTGCCAATCATCCCGTTAAAGATTTGAAGACAGGCAAGGTCGAAATCACCAGTCAAAACCATGGTTTCATGGTGATGCCTGAAACATTGCCTGACAATGCAGAAGTCACCCATATAAGTTTGTTTGATGGTAGCAATGAAGGTTTGTGCCTGAAAGACAAACCTGCTTTTTCGGTGCAGTACCACCCCGAGGCTTCCCCTGGTCCCCATGACGCGCATTATTTATTCACGCGCTTTATGGAGATGGTGAAAGGCGATGCTTAGATTTTTTTAACGTAAGGAGAATTTTAAAATGACACAACTTGGAATTGCTCAAAAAAAAGAAGTTTGTAAAAGAAAAGGCTGTGCTGACCAGTGGCATATTCTGACGACAGAAGGCGTTGGTAAGAATCTGAGAGAAATAGCATCCGCTCCTGAGTGGCCCAAAAGTGGTATTCATTTTTTAAATTCTCTTATGGATATACCACATCTTAGAAGAGCTTTTGTTAAGGCCTATAAAAAGCTTGATGTTGAACCGCGCGTGGCGATGCAAAGAGAGTACGGCAATTGGGCGGGAACAATTCGACACAATGAAGTTTATAGGAAATCACCTAACGGCATGATTCCTGAAATGTATGATCTTTTGAAATTGGACAAGCCCATTCGCCGCGCCAAGCACTCAAGATTAAGAGTATGCTTGCGAAAGTTTGTTTCAGGAGTTTTGA